>NZ_JAUMUL010000030.1 GCF_030530635.1 Actinomyces sp. | reverse complement strand
CACAGTACGATTCGTCGACCACAACGTACGAACCGTCAGGCCCGATCCGCCGACACCCACCAAATCCGGCTCTTCCCGTCGAAAGGTGTGGTGGCCGGAGGCTTATCACCCCACCGACACCACCTCCACGCAATCACAACCCTTCCCCTACAATCACGCAGAAAACACGGCAACTTCACAGCGGCGAGCCGCCCCTATGAATAACCCTCAAGGGTGCAAAAGCTAGTAGTAGGTAGCGAGACGCAGCTGTAAGGGGCGAGTCGGTGTCGGCGTGGGGAGTGAAGCGTCCGTTTACTGGCGCAGCTGTGCGGCCACGGCCAGCAGCAGGTCTTCGCGTCCGGTACGGGCCACGAGTTGAACACCGACGGGAAGCCCACCCGCGAAACCCGCGGGAACCGATAGAGCCGGATGCCCCGAGACGTTGAATATCGCCGTATTGGAGACCGTCGGTGTCGATGCGAGCATCGCCGACAACCAGCTTCTTGCGTGCAGATCGTGAGCGCCGCGGGGCAGATCCAGCAGCGTGGGGAGCAGCAGCAGGTCCGCCCGCCCGAAGGCCGCTTCAACGCCCGCACGGATCCGTTCGGAATGACGGAGCGCCGTCCGCACCGCGGCATTGGGAACCAGCGAACCCAGACGCACCGAGGCCCTGGTGTGCCGCTCCAGACGGTCCGGGTGCTCCACCTGCTGTGCCTCGCAGTGCATGCCGGCGAAGTAAAGGGTGAGGAACGGACCGGTCGGTGCCGGCCAGGCCACGCGGGCCTCGCGGACGTCATGGTCCAGGTCCCGCAGGGCGGCGGCGAGGGACCGCATGGACTGGGTGACCGCCGGCGTCGGGCGCGCACCCGGCATGACCGGGTTGCACGCCGAGAGGATGCGCAGTCGAGGTGGCACCACGCCCACGGCGTCACTGAAGCTCCGCTCGGGGGCGTCCAGGCGCCACCGGTCCACCGCCTCATTGCCACTTATGACGTCCATTACCGCCGCCAGGTCGCGGGCCGTGCGGGCGATCGGCCCGAAGCCAGCCAGACCGAACCAGTGCTGGGCCAGTGGGGCCGAGCTGACTCGGCCGCGCGTCGGCTTGAGCCCCAGCACCCCGCAGGCGGAGGCCGGGATGCGCAGGGAACCTCCGCCGTCGGAGCCCATGGCTACCGGTACCGCGCCGGAGGCGACGGCGACGGCGGAGCCGGCCGAGGAGCCGCCGGGGGAGCGGGCCAGGTCCCAGGGGTTTAGGCAGTCCCCGTGATAGGCCGACTCGCCCACCGGGAACTGCCCGAACTCCGGCATATTCGTGCGGCCGACGATGATCGCCCCTGCCTGTCGCAAGCGCCCGACAACGGCGCAGTCCACCGGTGCGGGCGAGCTGTTTGCGCGGCCGCCCAAGGTGGTGACCTCCCCGGCGACGTCGTACTCCTCCTTGACGGCAACCGGTACTCCCGCGAGCGGACCGGCAGCGTCCGGGCCGGTTGTCGTCAGGCGCCGGTCGAGTGCATCCGCCTCCCGACGGGCGGATTCACGCCGTACCACGGTGAAGGCGTTCAGGCGCGGCTCGAGGGAGTCGATTCGCTTGAGTGCGGCGTCGACGGCGGTGCGGGCGGACAGCTGTCCCGCCCGGACGGCGCGAGCGATGCCGACGGCATCGGTGAGATGGTCCATATGTGCCCCCTGGGCGGTTCGACGTGAGGCATATGTTTGCTTATTCCCCGCCCGCCCGTGAGAGAAATAGCCACGGGCGCAGGCCCTGACTATCCGATGAAACGGCGCGATACTGCCGAAACCCGCTGTTTCAGTGAGTGGTTGCACGAGGCCGGCCGAGAGCATGACAACTAGGGTGGACCCCATTCCACTCATTCGAGCCAGTCCGCTACAAGGAGACGCTCATGCCCCGCTATCGCAGCGCTACCTCCACCACCGGCCGCAACATGGCCGGTGCCCGCGCCCTGTGGCGCGCCACCGGCGTGAAGGACTCGGACTTCGGCAAACCGATCATCGCCATTGCCAATTCCTTCACCGAGTTCGTTCCCGGGCATGTGGGCCTGCGGGATGTCGGCCGCGTCGTCGCCGAACAGGTGGAGGCCGCAGGCGGCATCGCCAAGGAGTTCAACACGATCGCCGTCGACGACGGCATCGCCATGGGGCATGACGGCATGCTCTACTCCCTGCCCAGCCGTGAACTGATCGCCGACTCCGTGGAGTACATGGTCAGCGCCCACTGCGCTGACGCCCTGGTGTGCATCTCCAACTGCGACAAGATCACCCCCGGCATGCTCATGGCCTCACTGCGCCTGAACATCCCCACGATCTTTGTGTCCGGCGGTCCCATGGAGTCCGGGAAGATGGTCGCTGCCGACGGCACCACCCGCAAGCTCGACCTGATCGACGCCATGATGGACGCCGCCGACCCCACCGTTCCCGACGAGACCATCTCCGCCATCGAGCGCCTGGCCTGCCCCACCTGCGGCTCCTGCTCGGGCATGTTCACCGCCAACTCCATGAACTGCCTGACCGAGGCGCTCGGGCTCGCGCTGCCCACCAACGGCTCGCTCGTGGCCACTCACGCGGACCGCAAGGCCCTGTTCCAGGAGGCCGGTCGCCGGATCGTTCAGATCACCAAGGCCTACTACGAGGAGGATGACGCCTCCGTCCTGCCACGCTCGATCGCCACCAAGCCGGCCTTCGAGAACGCCATGAGCCTGGACATCGCCATGGGCGGGTCGACCAACACGGTGCTGCACCTGCTGGCCGCCGCCCAGGAGGCCGAGGTCGACTTCAAGATGGCCGATATCGACCGGCTCTCCCGCAAGGTGCCGCACCTGTGCAAGGTGGCTCCCTCCACCAACCTCGTACATGTGGAGGACGTCCACCGTGCAGGCGGCATCATGGGCATCCTCGGCGAGCTCGACCGCGGTGGCCTGCTCGACACCACCACCCGCACCGTGCTGCGCGGCACCCTGGCCGACGAGCTCGACCAGTACGACATCGGCCGCCCCGGCGAGGACGGCGTACGCGACCCGCAGGCGAGCCGCGTGGATGAGGCGATCCGCACCCGCTACCTGGCCGCCCCCGCGGGCGTGCGCACCACCCAGATGTTCTCCCAGAACTCCCGTTGGGAGGCCCTGGACGTGGACCGGGAGAATGGCGCCATCCGCGACATCGCCCACGCCTACTCCGCAGACGGCGGCCTGGCCGTCCTGTTCGGAAACGTCGCGGAGAAGGGCTGCATCGTCAAGACCGCCGGGGTGGATGCCTCGATCCTGACCTTCTCCGGCCCTGCCGTCGTCTTCGAGTCCCAGGAGGAGGCCGTGGACGGCATCCTCGGCGGCAAGGTGAAGGCCGGTGACGTGGTCATCATCTCCCACGAGGGGCCTCGCGGCGGCCCGGGCATGCAGGAGATGCTCTACCCGACCACCTACATCAAGTCCATGCACCTGGGAAAGGAATGTGCGCTGCTCACCGACGGCCGCTTCTCCGGCGGCACCTCCGGACTGTCCATCGGGCATGTCTCCCCGGAGGCGGCCGCGGGCGGACTCATCGGGTTGGTGCGCACCGGCGACCGCATCATCATCGACATCCCCAACCGCTCCATCGAGCTGGATGTGGACGAGGCGGAGATCGCCCGGCGTCGTGCCGAGGAGGAGACTCGCGGGGAGGACGCGTGGACGCCGCACAACCCGCGTCCCCGCCACGTGTCCAAGTCGCTGCGCGCCTATGGCCTGCTCGCCACCAGCGCCGACCTCGGCGCCGTGCGAGACCTCAGCCGGATCCGCGTTCGCTGACGCCTGTCGCATTCGGAACTGACGCAGCTGAGCGGGTGTGCGCGTCCCGCCGTCGTCGGGGGCCGCACCCGCTCAGCGTGTGAGCGCCCAGCATGCGGTGGAGAGTATGCAGGCGACGAGTGCGGGAACGTACTTGCGCGGGTGGCGGATTACTTCGCGCTCGGACTTCCAATCGAGCAGCGGCCAGCGCCATTCCATGAGGACGGCGGCCAGGGCCGCGGATGAAGCCGCGGTGACCACGAAGACGACGTCGCTGCCGAAGTGCGCGAGGGTTGGTTCGGGAGCGAAGACGGCGACGGCTCCGCAGGCCAGGTACAGGGCCGTGAGTTGGAGGGCGTAAACGCATAGCGTGCGCCACGTGCGCGGGCAGGTCTTGACCACGAGCCAGGTGCTCGGATGCCGGGAGAAGTAGGCATTGAGCGGGGTGTTTTGCACCACCATGACGGCCCCGAGCGGCAGCGCGGCACCGTGGTTGTGTAGCACTGCGTTGAACAGCCAGCCGAAGGCGACCAGCGCGGCGGTGTTGATCTGCGTCATCCGGGAGCTCGCCAGCTCACCGAGTATGAGGCTGGAGAGACGCGGTCCGGCTCTGCGCCGTCGTGCGGCGTCGTCAACCACCTCGAAGCCGAGCAGGAAACAGACGGTGCCCTCGACGGCGAGCATCACGGCCGCTGTGAGCGGACTTAGGGCAATGCCAAGGACGATCCCCGCCGCCAATGCGATGAGCGCTCCCAGGCGATGACGGCGCGTGGGGCCGGTCCAGAGCAGGAGGACCAGGGGCGCCATTCCGAGGGCGAGCAGAGTCACCGTGACGGCATTGGGCCAGGTGATGCCTTGAGCCGTGGAGATGAACGCGATCACGGGTAGAACGACTTCAAGGAGCACCACCAGCGAACCGACGAGGTAGGCGGCGCGCGCCAGGTCCTTGGCGGCGATCGGGAACCGCGTCAGGCCCGGCCACCGTTCGCTGTGGACCCAGGTCCAGGCGATTGATGACATGGTTGCCGCCGTGGCCAGGAAGACCCCGGCGGAGGCGACCCGCAGGTTGACCACGACGCCCAGGTGCATGCCAACCCACGCTGCGATCGCCGTCAGGATCAGGCTTGACCATACGGTCCGTTTGCTGAGGAACTCGCCCGCCACGGCCCGAGCTGCCAGAGCGCTAGTTGACGAGGGCTGCGACAGCATCGGAATCCCCAGGAGTGTCGAAGGGGCCGCTGAGCCGGCCCGAGGAGAGTACGTAGAGCCGGGTGGTGCACCGGGTGAAGGACTCGGCGATGTGGGAGCTCAGTAGTACCGCCTGCCCACGTTCGGCGGCGGCGACTATGCAGTGGTAGAGATACTCCGTTGCCGAGAAGTCGAGGAAGTCCACCGGCTCGTCGAGGAACAGGATGTCGGCCGGTGTTTGGAAGACGGCGATGAGCGCGGCCTTCTTTCGGGTGCCGCTGGACAGCTGTCCGAATGGGGTTGACCGATAGCCGCGGAAGTTGAAGCCGTCGATGAGTTCGTCGAGCAGCTGCGGGCGTTCTCGCCGCCCGTAGGCGCGGTCCAGGAAACGAATGAAGGTGTCCAATGACCAGGTGGGGAACGAGGCGTCGTTGGTTAAGGCGAAATAGCGCTGCTGTTTGAATGTGGGCGTATCCGGCCTGCATGCGCGTCCGCGGTACCGCATGGACCGGAGCTCGTAACCGCGGTGCGCGTCGCAGAGCGCCTTGAGCATGGTGGTTTTTCCGGCGCCGTTGACGCCCAGTAACCCCACCGCCTCGCCCGCATCGAGTGTCAGCGAGACATCGGTCAGGACGGGGTCGGAGCGTTTGTACCACGCTCGTAGCCCCTCGACTTCAAAAAAATTCTCCATGGATCTTCCTCCGATTCGGGTGAGATGGAGCTCCCGGTACATTGCATACGGGCTGGAAGATTATCTGCGGGTATTGGGGCAGCGAAAGCATGCGGACGCAATGAAAAGTAGCCCAACAACAAGTGCGACGACGCCCTCAAACACGTTTCCAATGCCGAATCCCAGCACCGCCGCAATAATAGCGACCACCCCTATCGCGCCTCGGAATAAGCGGCGAGAGCGGGAGTGCTCAGAAGAATCTAACGATGACATAAGCGGATCCTCATCCTGTCGAAGTGTAAATCGTGCAGTCAATATGGCGACCGTCTGACAAGATGCAAGCATCGCCGCTTAGCGTGGTGTTTGCGCCGAGCTCTACCATTGATGCGGCGGGCATGGATTCTTGGCCAAAACTGGAGCGAACCCAGGCGCCAACGCACGCCCAAGAGTATAACCCCGCTACCGCGAATAGTCTACAATAAAACGATGCTAATTGTCAAACAGCTAGGCGAGCCTATAACAATACGAAATCGCAATCAACCGCCTCGTAAAAGAAACGCCTCGAAGCCTGTATTGATGGAATCCGCGTCAAGACCGAGATCGAGTACACGATCCATCTCCCTAATGAAGAATGCTGGCTGGGCAAGGAGAGCGTGGTAACGAGCCAATACCGCTTTCCTGAAATCAATACTTTCCCAACGAGGTACGATGCCACGCGGCAATGCGCATTCAAGACGATCGCGAATAAATCGCGTGACGCCGTTCGCACAAGCGCTACTATCCATGCGGCTGCGGCCCTCGACCTGACACGATGGTGGTATGCAAGCATTGACCTTAACTCGAGTAGAGAGCTCGCTGCCGAAATAAAGCTGCGTGGTAACTGCGCCTGATAGGCAAGCTTGCCGAAGAACTCGCGAAAGCTCCTGTGCGGCAGGTATCTCGGACCTGCTGGAATTACGCGTGCCGTAACTCGAACAACACATGTAAACATCATGGGGCGCTCGATGACGGTACTCTGCCTTAACCAAGGGCATTACGCAGTCGAACAGCTTATCGGTAATGTCGACGGCCGCGAAGTCAGCGTAGTTCGATAGGGAGGCCTCTTGCCGAGGCAATATTGAGAGAGTGATCCGACGAGCCGTTGTAACGCCGAATGCGACGACATTCTCTGCGCGAATTCTGTCACGATTCGCTTCCATGATACAGTGTTCTAATAAGTGCGCCTGCTCGACGCTCGTAATATTCTGAACGTCGATATGGATCCTACAAAGCCCGGATACCGGACTCTGGCGTATGTAGGTCCGATTGTCGGAATAGGTCTCGAAATCAAAGTACTGAGTCATGGCTTGTCACAGTAAATAGTAAATGGGTGTTTCGGCCACCGAAGTACTGTGTTACAGTCATCGACTGTTAGATCCCTGAATTCCGCCATGAAGCCCCTCGTTGAATCAAACTGAAGTTTCAATGTAGCGTTCTGAATTGCGCGGTCAAGTGGGCCTGCATAGCGCATGTCAACTTCGGCGGCGGCACAGGCACGAAGAAATCCTTCTTGATCCAGAGGTGCGGTTGTTACCGAATGCACAGTTCTATGGCCGGCGAGGTGAGCAGCGGCCGGGACGAAAACTCCGAAGCACAAGGTGCAAGAGTCGCGAGAAAATGTGGACATGTATGAATATGCAGAACCAGACCGACGAAGGCATGCAATTTCTTCGGTAAAGTAGTCATTGCTCCAAAGTTGTGCTAATGTGAGGCATGCTAGATATGAGCGAAGTCCAAAAGACTCTGGCGCAACAAAACACGCTCCAACCAGGAAATCCTTGTCTCCTGCGTAACATTCTGTGTTTTCAAGTATATCTACATGCTGCCTAGCTTCGAATGGCCAATAGCTATGCCGCGTCAGTTCCGCAGGCCGCCGGAAACATATTACGTCCTCAAAGGACGTTTCAAGCGTATGTTCGAGGTCGTCGTCGCTCGGCATTTCAAGGGAATGGCAGTCATACATCAGACGATCTGCGTACGTTACTACGTCGATAGTCACGCGCAGGTTTTCGGCGAGACCTTCCTTATGTTTTCGCATTAGGCGGTTTATATGTTGACAAAGCGAGTTGTGGATCGTCTCAGTCGCCTGGTATCCGGTTGTTGCGACGAACTCCCAATAACCATGTCTTACTGTTCCAATAACGCCGTGGCTCGTAATTACTTGGTTACGGAATGCTTCGGAGTCAACATTGTTTGCTATCGCTCGGCAGGCATTGCGGAACCATAGTGCTTCACGATAGCCGCCGTGGACCGGTCTGGCGTAAACATAAGCGTTGTTGTATGACAGTATAGCGGAGTCAGTTGGCATCGTGAGGCCTCTTGCGGGAGATTGTGATCGGTTCCGGTTCTCGGCGTACTAACCCGACGAGTGCCTGAAGCTCGTTTTTCCGGATCCATGAGCAATATGCGTTCGCTGGTCGGTTTGCATTCACATTGAGACCCCGTAAATAGCAGTTGTGGCATTCGTAGAAATGATCGCAGTCGCGAGAACAGCCATTCGCTTCAGATGGTGCGGGAATACTCTCGAGAGCCCGGTGTAAAGGAGTTTCCAGAATCGATGACAGACTGTCGTCTCTGACGTTCTTTAGCTTATTGCTTGTTGGGAATAGAGGACATGGGCGGACGGTGCCATCGGCGCCGATAGATACACTGCTGGTTCCGGCACCACAGTTTCGCCGCGTGTTACTCAACTCTTCACCCTTGAATATTGGTATGAGTCGCCGGTATTTTTCAATCACCGTAGACACGTATTTCGAGTAACCCGGATCGAAGTTCGCTGATTGCTGCTTCTTGACGGCCTCGCCTCGCCCAAATCCTTCTACGAAATTGAAGCTGAACGCTCTCGCTCCGAGAGATATCGCGAGTTGGGCTAGTTCGTCAAGTTGCCACATATTGTCTTCTACAATTACTGACGACATCCTGACGAGGATTCCATTAGACGCTAGAGTGCGGATTGTCCTGGTCGATCGTTCGTATGCTGTACGGCCGCCACGCATGCGGTTATGTAAGTCCGGACGTGCGGAATCGATGGAGATGCTTACGGTAACTTGGCTACGGTGTTGCTTCAGGAGGTCTATGGCAGCCTGCGGGAAGACGGTTCCGTTGGTGAGGAGCCCGACGCTCGGAAAACGGTTGCAAGCGTATGCTAGGATTTCAATCGCGTACGGGTGGAGGAAAAACTCGCCACCGGTCAAGGACACGGCTACTACACCGTGTTCTTTGAAGTCGTCCAAGAGATCTGTAATCTCTCGGTAGTCAAGGCGGTCACGTTTGTCGGGGCCGGCGCATAGGTAGCAGAAGGAACATCGCAAATTACATGCGTTTGTCACCTCGATTGAGACGTGCGATGGGTAGATGTCATCGCCGGTACCGACGACGGTTAAGGGAATGTGGTTGGAGTGCCGACCGACTCTTAAGATTCCGCGTTCGATCATGTTGTCGACGAAGGCGGTGACCCAAGGGCGTGACTGTATTTCGTCAAGAGCGTTTGAGTCGCAAAGTTCTTTGACGACTTCGTTGATGTTTCGGTTGCCATCGATGGCCTGCAGGATCAGCTTGCCGGCTAGATTGATTTCACACTTGATGTGGCCGAATACATTTCCTTCAGGGTTGTCAGCTATGAGCCAGTATCCGTCTCGATGCTGATGTAGGATTGTGTGTGTTGAGATTGTGATTGGCTCAGTCTGGGAGTTTATCGTCATGATTGCGTTCCTGTCAGGGAGTTGTGAGCGCGGCCCGAACTCGAGTCTCGTCAGACGTGAGTGATCGCTGGTGTCATGTGCGACGCTAGAACGCGCCTGCGATGAGGGCCACTCCGACTACTTCGGCGTCCGGGAATGGTCCATCTGCGAGGCATCCTGCTCCGATTGCACAGAAGGAGCATTCCTTCCATTCGAGTACGGTTGCTGGTTCGATCGTCATGTCACACCTCCTCCGTATGGTGGAACGTGCAGAAATTCAGGGTTGGTCTGGCAGAGGTTCAGGCCGCGCTCGGTATCGAGCGTATCGCTGTGTGGACATGTATGCAAGGAGTGTGTGGATTCAATTCAAGATTCGAGACGTCATGTGTTCGGATTGTGAGATATGGGTTGCGTTGTTGGGAGCCTGTTGGTGATCAGCGTGGTTTAGCTTGCTCCTCGGTCGGTTCCCCTAATCGGCTATCACCATCCGGTCGTGTCCCTTAGGGTGGTGTAGCCGCCGGTGGTTGGTTGCTCGCACGGAGTGTGTGGGTGCGGTCACCGTGTGGTCCTTCGAGGAATCTCCTACAACCCACTCGAAAGGACATCTACCACGATGACCGCTCCTCATATTGTCGACCCAGCCACCGTCCTAGAGGAAGCCCTTGGGCAGGCCTCGCCGAATCTGATGCGCAGCCTGCTGCAGACCATGATCAACGCGCTTGTGAGCGCGGACGCGGACGCGGTGTGCGGCGCCGAGTACGGCCGTCCCAGTTCCGAGCGCGTTGCCCGGCGTAATGGTTACCGGCACCGGCCCCTGGACACCAGGGTCGGAACCATTGACGTGGCGATCCCAAAGCTTCGCTCGGGCACTTACTTCCCCGAGTGGCTGCTGGGGCGCCGCAAGCGCTCGGAGAGCGCACTGATAACGGTGGTCGCCGACGCCTACCTGGCCGGGGTGTCCACCCGCAGGATGGACAAACTGGTGGGGACCTTGGGCATCAACTCACTGTCTAAGTCTCAGGTCTCCCGCATGGCCGAGCAGCTAGACGAGCAGGTCGCCGCCTTCCGGCACCGGCCCCTGGGACAGGCGGGCCCGTTCACGTTCGTGGCTGCTGACGCCCTGACGATTGACAGGTGCGTGAGAACGGGCGCGTGGTGAACGCGGTCTGCCTGACCGCCACGGGCGTCAACCATGACGGTCACCGTGAGGTCTTGGGACTGCGGGTCGCCACATCCGAGACCGGCACCGCATGGAATGAGTTCTTCGCCGACCTGGTGGCCCGCGGCCTGTCCGGGGTCAAGCTGGTCACCACGCGGCGCCCATACGGGCCTGGTTGAGGCGATAGCCGCGAACCTGCCCGGGGCCTCCTGGCAGCGGTGCCGCACCCACTACAAGGCCAACCTCATGGATATCACCACTAAGAGCGCCTGGCCGGCGGCCCGAGGCCATGCTGCACTCGGTGTACGACCAGCCCGACGCCCAGGCGGTACAGGCACAGATGCGGCCGGCTGCTGAAATACACCCGTGAGCCCTTACCCGACGTCTTTGACCACCTGGACGCCGCCCGGGCCGACCTGCTGGCATTCACCGCCTTCCCCACCGACGTGTGGCGCCAGATCTGGACCCGACAACCCCCAGGAGCGCCTGAACAAGGAGATACGCCGACGTACCGACACCGTCGGCATCTTTCCCCATCGTGATGCCATCACTCGCCTGGTCGGCGCCGTCCTGGCCGAGCAGACCGACGAATGGGCAGAAGGCCGCCGCTACTTCTCCCTGGAAGTCCTCAAACGCTGCCAACAAGACCCCGACACCGACACCAGCACCAACTCACAGGAGCCCAAGCAACTAACCACCACACAACACACCTGACACCCGGCTTAAGGAAGGACCCGAATCGTTACACCACCACACAGGACTTGACCCACCATCCGCCCGCCACCACGGGTGACAACACCCCGGATCGTCGAATGATAGGCGCGGGACATCATGCCGACAGGGGCTGGCCTGACCCCGGACCACGTTGAACCACCAACAAGGTAACAAGGCTAGTGTCGGTTTCAGAGCGTGGTCACTCCCGGCAAGCAGTTGCCGATGCCGTTGTCGACCGTCGGGCCGGGCGCTGGCCGTGCTTGCGGCAGCAAGCAGGGTGTGTGGGGCCGGGCGCTCCGCATGCGCGCTTGGGTCGTGAGGCGGGGCGACGTTGTGTTGGTGTCCGTGGACGGGGGTGTCTACTACGCCGGTTAGGTGTCTGTTGAGGGTGTCTGGAGCCTTCAGCAGAGTTCAAACCGGCGTAGTAGACGCCGAAGGAGCGTACCCAACGCCATCCCACGGCCTCACACTCCGGCACCTTCACGCCGCCCCGCCCCGAAGGCCCGCACCGCCATCTCGGCACGTAACTTCTACCGATTTCGGCACGTAAGATCAACCGACTTCGGTGACGGGGGGGGAGTTCGCGGGCTCGGCGGGGTCAGCGGGCCAGGAAGAAGCGGGCGGAGGGGTCGTCCGTCTCCTCGTGGTAGGCGTAGCCGAGCCGGTCCATGTGCTTGGTCAGCTCGGCATCGTCCGGGCCGGCCTCGAATGCCGTCAGGATGCGCCCGTAGTCGGCGCCGTCGGTGCGGTAATGGAAGAGTGTGATGTTCCAGCGGGACCCCAGGATCTCCAGGAACCGGGTAAGCGCCCCGGGCGACTCGGGGAACTCGAAGCTGAACAGCCGCTCCACCAGGCCCTCAGGTGCGCGGCCGCCGATCATGGAACGAACGTGCACCTTGGCGAGTTCGTCCTCGGTCAGGTCCACCACGCCATAGCCGGCGGCCTCCAGGTCGGCGACGATCTCCCGGCGCTCGGTCCGGCCGCGGGTCAGGCGCACGCCGACGAAGATACGGGCCGGCGCCTCCGGGGGCGCCGAGGCGGACAACCGGTAGTTGAACTCGGTGACGGCCCGGCCGCCCAGCACGGAGGCGAAGCGCAGAAACTCGCCCTGCACCTCCGGGATGGTAACGCCCAGGATGGCCTCGCGTCGCTCGCCGATCTCGGCGCGTTCGGAGATGTAGCGCAACTGGTGGAAGTTCAGGTTCGCTCCCGACAACACGCAGGCCAGCCGCTCCCCGGACAGGGCGTGGGTGTCCACATACTGTTTCAACCCCGCCAGGGCGACGGCGCCGCTCGGTTCGGGCACGGCCCGCAGGTCCTCGAACAGGTCTCGTACGGCGGCGGAGACCTCGTCTGAGGAGACGGTGACGACGTCGTCGAGTAGCTGCGCGCACAGGCGGAAGGTCTCATCACCGATGCGCCGCACAGCCACACCTTCGGCGAACAGGCCGACGTGCTCCAGCGTGACCGGCTCGCCGGCGGCCAGGGCGGCGCTCAGGCAGGCGGATTCCCCATGCTCGACTCCGATCACCTGCACCTGCGGCATGAGTTGCTTGATCAACACGGCGATGCCGGAGACCAGGCCGCCCCCGCCCACGGGCACGAAAACGCGGTCCAAGTCGGCGTCCTGCTGGATCATCTCCAAACCGATGGTGCCCTGGCCGGCGATCACGCGGGGATCGTCGAAGGGGGCGATGTAGGTCAGCCCCTCGACACCCGCCAGGCGTAGCGCCTCCGCCTTGGCGGCGTCGAAGTTGTCCCCTCTCAACGCCACTTCGCCGCCCAGGGCGCGCACCGCATCCACCTTGATGCGGGGGGTGACGGTGGGCATGACGATCAGTGCGCGCACCCCCAGCAGGGAGGCGGAGCGGGCGACCCCCTGGGCGTGGTTGCCGGCGGAGGCGGTGACCACGCCGCGCTCGCGCTCTGCGTCCGACAGGGACCGCATGGCGTTGTAGGCGCCGCGGATCTTGAAGGAGTGGACCGACTGCAGGTCCTCACGCTTGACCTCCACCGTGTTGGCCAGGCGGGCGGACAGGGCGGGCATGGTCTGCAAGGGCGTGTGTTCGGCGGCCTCGTAGACGGGGGCGCGCAGGATCTCCCGCAGGTAGCGGGCGCCTTCCCAGGGGGCGTTGTGGTCTGCGTGGTTTCCGTTGCTTCCGGCATCGCTCACGCGCTCAGCCTAACCGGGGTCAGGACTTGGAACCCCACGCCGTTTTAAAAGTCTAAGCGATTAATATGGGCAAGATCATAGTTTCTACTATATGTGAGCTGGGATGTATGGCCTAGAGTCCGGTCTGTTTGATTCACTTCCAACTGTGCTTTCAAGGAGTGCACCATGACCAAGATCGCCGTGATCACCGGTTCCGTCCGCCCCGCCTCCGTGGGCGGGCCCGTCGCTCAGTGGGTCGCCGACAAGGCCAACACCGTCGATGGCGTGCAGGCCGAGGTCCTTGAACTCGCCTCCTTCAACCTGCCGGTCTTCGCCGAGGAGCTGCCCCCGATGATGGCCCCCGCCAAGGACCCTGCTGCGGTGAAGTGGAACGACGCCCTGGCCGCATACGACGCCTACATCTTCGTCACACCGGAGTACAACCACTCCGTCCCCGGTGCGCTGAAGAACGCGATCGACTTCATCACCCCGTCCGTGCTGGCCAACAAGGCCGTCGGGCTGGTCGGCTACTCCTTCTCCGCCGGACACCGCCCAATCGAGGCGCTGCGCCTGATCCTGGCGAACTTCACCGCCGGCGTGGTCGGGCCGCAGGTCAACCTGCATCTGGCCACCGATTTCGAGAACATGTCCAGCTTCGCCCCGGCCGCCTTCCACGACGCCGAGGTGCCCGCGATGGTCCAGGCCATAGTCGCCCAGGACCGGGCCCTGGCCACGCTGCGCTGAATCCGTCTCACGCCGCTCATACATGCGGGAGCCCGCCACCTGGCAAGGTGGCGGGCTCCCGCGCCCATTTGGGCCTTGAGTCAGGCCTTGAGACCGGTGTTCGGCTGCCTGCGTGGGACCTTCAGGCCAACTTGAGCTTGCGGTAGCGGTTGACCGCGGCCGCCACATCCACCATGCGCGGGCGCACCAGGAAGGCCGGACGGCGGTCCAGGGCGTCCAGACCCTCATCGTCCAGCAGTGCGTCCAGGTCCTCCAGGCACTGTGCCAGGCTCGAGTCCCCGTCGAAGCGCTGCTCCAGCAGTGCCCGCAGCGCGTAGGCCACAGCCTCGGCCTGGCCGGACTCCACAACGCCGGCCACATCGGAGATGTCGATGTCCTCCCGGTCCAGCGTGAGGGAGTCGGTGCCCCGCGAGCGCGTGCGCACCGGGCCGCGCTGGGTGCGCTGCGAGGGCAGCGGTACCCGCGGGGACTGCATGGGGAAGTCGGCCAACGCCGTCGTCTCCCGGGGCTGCGCCGCAGCCACCTCGGCGGCCTGCTCGGTGGCGTCGTGCAACACGTAGGAGTCCAGCAGCAGCACCCGGTCGGCCACATCCAGGTAGTCTCCGGAGCCGCCCATCACCAGCACCGTGGACACGCCGGCCTCCGCCAGCGCCCCCACCCGGTCCACGAATGGGGTGATCGGCTCCTGGTCGTCAGCCACCAGCGTGCGCATGCGGGAATCGCGGATCAGCAGGTTGGTGGCGGAGGTGTCCTCATCCAGAAGCAGGGCGGAGGTCCCCGCCTCGATCGACTCCACGATCGAGGCGGCCTGCGAGGTCGAGCCCGAGGCGTTGGTGGTGGTGAAGGAGACGGTGTCCCGGTCCCCGGGCAGGTGGGAGATGAAGGGGGTCAGGTCGACGCCGGTCACCGCCCGCCCATCGGCGGCCCGTACCTTGACGGCGTCCGGAACTGTGGCCACCAGCTCGCGCCCGTCACCGGGGATGTGGGGGTAGACGCCGCGCTCGATCGCGCTCAGCAGTGTGGACTTGCCGTGGTAGCCGCCGCCGACGACGAGGGTGACCCCGGAGCCGATTGCGGTACCGCGGACCTCGCCCGCGTGCGGCAGGGTCACGGTGGCGGCCAGCGAGTCCGGTGCGGTCAGTGCGATGGCGCCCTCCTCCATGGGGGCGTCGCTGACACCGGAGCGGCGCGGCAGAATCGAGTCGTCCGCGAGGAAGGACACCCAGCCGTTGTCGACCACCGCCTGAGTCAGGGCACGGTGGTCCTCCAGGGCGGCGACGTGCTCCAACAGACGCGTGGCCCGCTCACCGGTCAGGTCCAGGGCCGCGTTGACCTCGCGGGTCAGGTCGTGGCTGAAGATGTTGGCGGCCTCCCGCCCGCGGATGGAGCGGCCACGGGCCGGCAGTGCCACCCGGGCGCGAATCTCGATGACGATGGCAGGTGGCGCGTCGACCTCGCCCCTAGCGGCGATATTCGAGGCGGCGGTGGGCACGTCCGCGGCGCCGGCATCCTCAGCGTCCGCGGCTAAGGCGGCGTCCTCGGCCTCTGCGCCTAAGGTGGCGGACGCGGGGGAGGAGGCCGACTCCGCGGCCGGTTCCGCCTCGGACTCGGAGTCCTCGCTCAGGTCGGCCGGCCGGGTGGAGCCGATGGCAGCGGCGAATGCGTCAGCCGCCGTGTCCTCCGCCTGGCCCGGGGCGGTGCCCTCATCGGCGGGAGGCGCTGTGACGGCAGCGGTGGCGTCGGGTTCGGTATCGCCGTGCGGCGCGCCTTCGGCATCTGCGTCGGCAGCGGCGTCCTCATCAGTCTCGGTGAGTGCCGTGAAGAGGTCCACGACCGCGCCGTCCTGCTGATCCGAGGTGCGCGAGTCCTTATCATCCGCGGTATCGGTCGGGCTACCCACGGCCTCGTCCTGATCGCCGTCGGAAGGCGCGGAGACGATAACTGAGCAGCGCTCGAGGATCTCCTGCCCCGGTGAGGCGATCGACAGGTTGGTGCCGCGGAAGCCCTGGTGCAGTTCGCGCGTTAGGAAGTCGCCGACCGCGATGCGGCGGTCACGGGTGGAGGTCAGCTCCGCGTCCTGCAGCAGTTTCAGACCAGGCAGATCGGCAGGAGCCTGGATGCGGATACGCGTGGGCGGGGCGTAGGGGTCGGGCTGAACGTAGTCGACGTGCAGCATCCAGCCCTCGGGGGCGCGGTAGCGGCCGATGGTGTCGCGGTAGGCGCCGTAGGGGCGGTTGTCCAGCACGTGCAGGTAGTCCACCAGGTCGGCGAGCGTCCCCTCGCGCGGGCCCTTCTCATGCCGGCGGCCCTCGCGCCGGTAGTCGCGCCCCCGGCCGTTCCGGTCGTAGCCATGGTCTCGGCGGTCCCGGTCGTAGCCCCGATCCCGACCATAGCCGCGGTCGCCGTCGCGCCGGTCACCGTAACCGCGGTTGTCCCGTTCGTATCCCCGGTTGCCGCGTTCATAGCCGCCGCGGCGGTCGCCGTAACCGCGGTCCTCACGGTTGTCCCGGTAGCTGCGGTCACCGTAACCGCGGTTGCCCCGGTCATAGCCGCCACGGCGATCGCCGAAGTCGCGGTCCCGGTCGTAGCTGCGGCCGCCGCGGTTGCCCCGGTCGCGGTCGTATCCCCGGCCGCGGTCATCCCGGTAGCCGCCCCGGTCATACCCCCGGCCGTTTCCCCTGTCATATCGGTCGCGACGGTTGCCGCGATCGCCGTAGCCGCGGCCGTCTGCATAGTCACTGCGCTCAGTCATGCCCTGATATTGGCACACTTCCGGTGCGACTCCCGACGCGTGTGCGGCTTCCGGCGGGTCGCGGCGGCCGGGTGTGGATGGGGATGGTGGGTCCCGGGAATACGCGCTGAGCGCGTCGGGCGGACCGAGGCGGGTGCGCAGTCCCATGCCAACAGGGTGGGGCACGCGCCCGTCCGGCTTACGAGGTGTTGCCGGAACCCATAGGGTTGCCCCATGACGCTCCTGTTCGCCCCGTCGACGTCTCTCCGAGTCCCGACTGCTGCGGGGACTGTCGCAGCCGCCCCTGCGGTTGGGGGCCTGGCCTCTGCCTCGTTGGCGGTCTCCGCGTCCTGGTCCGGCTTCGCGCCCGCCGTCACCGGCTTCGCCACGGGGCTGGGGTTGATCGTGGCCATCGGCGCGCAGAACGCCTGGGTGCTGCGCCAGGGGGTGCGGCGGGAGCACGTGGGGCTGGTGGTGGCCATCTGCGCGCTCAGCGACCTGGCACTGATCGCTATTGGCACCGGCGGGATCGGCGCGGTTGCGCGCCTGGCGCCGTGGGCGCTGGAGGTACTGCGCTGGGGCGGCGTGCTTTACCTGCTCGGCTTCGCGATCTCCAGCTTCCGCTCGGCCATGCGCCCGGGCGCGCTTGAGCAGGAACAGGCGCGCCCGGCGTCGTCGGTGGCGCTGACCACCTTGGCGTTGACCTGGCTGAATCCGCACGTCTACCTCGACACCGTGCTGATGCTGGGCACGGTGACAAACGGCTTCGGGGCGGCCCGATGGATGGCCGCGGCCGGCGCCGGGACGGCGTCGATCCTGTGGTTCACGGCGCTGGGCCTGGGGGCGCGGGCGCTGTCCGGGCCGCTGTCCAGCCCGCGCACCTGGCGGGTGCTGGACGTGCTGGTCGGCCTGGTCATGCTGGGGGTGGCACTCCACCTGGCCCTGGGCTCCTGACCGGCGCGGCCGCGTCGCTCGTCCGCCCCCACTCACCGAGGTCGGTAGATGTTACGTGCCGAGGTCGGTACTTATGGCGGGCCCGGGCGGCCCGAACCCGCTACACGCGGCGTACTTGAGCGCTTGCCCGCCGGCTCCTACACCGCCTCGGGCGGCAGCACCTCCGTCTGTGCGGGCACGTTCACAATCCCCACCGGGCAGGTGATCCCGTTGGGGCCGTGGTTGCAGTAGCCGTCGGGGTTCTTCTCCAGGTAGCCCTGATGGTAGTCCTCCGCCAGGTAGAAGGGGCCGCCGAAATCGGCGTACAGCTCGCTGGCCGGGGCGATCGTGGTCACGCAGGTACCGCGACCCAGCCGGGTCAGCTCCCTCTGAAAGGCGGTGCGGATCGCCAGGGCGGCGTTGGCCTGTGCCGACGTCGTCGTCCACACCGCCGAGCGGTACTGGGTGCCGATGTCGTTGCCGTGCCTGTTCAGCTGCGTGGAGTCGTGGTTCTCCCAGAAGGTGCGCAGCAGGCTCTCCCCGCCCTGCCCGCACACGGTCGGGTCGTAGGCCACGCGCACCGTCTCGGCGTGACCGGTGGCGCCGGTGCACACCTCCCGGTAGGTGGCATTGGGGGTGGTGCCGCCCATATAGCCGACGGCGGTTGCCACCACGCCGGGCTGGCGCCACAGGAAGCGCTCCACGCCCCAGAAGCAGCCGCCCGCCAGGTAGATGACCTGAGTGCCCTCGGGCCACGGTCCGTCCAGCGGCGTGCCCAGGACTACATGCTCGCCCGGGCTTGGCAGAAGGGTGGTCTCCCGGCCGGGAATCTGAGGATTGCGGGACGGGCGGGGCGTCGTCGTGCCTGACTGTGCGGATACTGCCATGGAGGCGAAGCTACTCGAGCGAACTGGGCGAGCACAGGACGTCCCAGGGGTGTACGCCGGGAGCGTAGGCGCGGAAAACGACGGAATAGGGCGGATACCCGCGTAACGAGCGAACTGGGGCGGGACGCCTCCCGGGAAGGGGCGCGCCCCGTTCCCACCGCGATGGCCGGGAACGGGGCGCGAGACCGATGCGCGGCGGCGAGTCAGAGAGCCTTGACGTCGACGATCTCGGCAGTGATCTCCCTGCCATTGGGTGCGTTGTAGCTGACGGTGTCACCGGCGCGGTGGCCCATGAGGGCGCGGCCCAGGGGGGCATCGGGGGAGAATACCTTCACGCCCTCGGGGACGTCCGCGGTGATCTCCTGACCGCCCAGGGCAAAGGTCTGCTCGCGGCCCGCCACCTTCGCGGTGACCACGGTTCCCGCGGTTACGGAGCCGTCGAAGGCGGCGGTGCCAACCTGCGCGTTCTCCAGCATCTCGGTCAGCGTGGCGATGCGGGCCTCGTTGAGGGAGGCCTCTTCGCGGGCGGCGTGGTAGCCGGCGTTCTCCCGCAGGTCGCCCTCCTGGCGGGCGGCCTCAACGCGCTGGGCGATCGCTTTGCGCTCCGCACCCTTGCGGTGTTCGAGCTCCTCGGTGAGGCGGTCGTACGCCTCCTGAGTGAGCCAGGTGCCCTGCGGTTCGGTGGTCTCGTCTGCCATGGTTTCTCCTTACGAATGGGCCATGCAGCCCTCAGGTGCTGTTCGGGTATAAAGGACGAGTCTATACGTTCTACCCCGATCGCGCCCCGAAGGCTAAGGCCGGCATGACGGATCGACGAGTCCCACCACGTGCCGGGCGAGTCCGCCCTGGCCGGAGGTGTCCGGGCTCTGCGCGATGACGCTAACCCGTTTGGAGCGGGCGGCGGCACCACACGTTCCTGCCGGTGTCATAAAACGCAGCACTTTCACGGCACTTGGTGGCTCGCCCCATCGAAAACGGCGCAATTCTGTGGCGCCCTCCGGCCGTCTCGATGGGACGAGCGCTGAAAGTACTGCAGTCTGTGCCGCCGGGCGCGACGGAAACCGTCCGTGGCCGTGTTCTCAGCCCGGCGCGGTCCATGGGCCGCTGGCCCGGCATACAGCGTGCGGCGCTGTGGCTCAGCGTCCCAGTACCGCCAGGTAACAGGCCACGCAGTGGCACACCCAGGCGGCCACCGTGCACACGTGGAAGATCTCATGGAAGCCGAACCAGCGGGGGAAGGGGTCGGGCCGCTTGCGGGCGTAGATGATGCCTCCGACTGTGTAGACGACGCCGCCGGTCACCAATAGCCAGAAGATCGTCGGCCCGCCGGCGACCCAGAACTGGGGAAGGAACCACAGAGCCACCCAACCGAGCAGGATGTAGAACAGGGTGCCCAGCCGGCGCGGTGCCGTCGGCCACAGCATGGTGGTCAGGATTCCGAGCGCGGCCCCGGCCCATACGATCCCCAGGACCAAACGTGCAGTGGTGGCCTCTAGCAGGGCAACCGACAGCGGTGTGTAGGTGCCGGCGATTAGCAGGTAGATGTTGGCGTGGTCGAATCGCTGCAGAACGGCGGACACGGTCCGGGGGAAGTGGCCGCTGGAGATGTGGTAGATGCCCGAGTTCGTGAATAACAGCAGAGAGCAGGCCAGGTAGGCGGCGCATGCCCACTTGAGTCCCGCGCCCGGCGCCAGTGCGGTCAGCACGATGCAGGCAGCCAGTGCCAGGGGGGCGGTGCAGGCGTGGATCCATCCGCGCAGCCTGGGTTTGACGGCGCGAGCGAGGTCATTCGCGGCGCTGATTGCGGCCGCGCCGCGCGACTGGATGGTGGTGCGCATTGACCGGTCTCCTCAAGGTGGGTGTCCCAACAGAACCTACGCTACCGTAACTTACGCTCCCGTAGGTTTCCTGTGAGGGTGGGGTGAGGGTCGTTCCCGCGTTACTCTCTGACCTGGACGTGCCCGGCGTCCCTGGCGCGGCGGGCGTCAGGCCGGACCGGCACGTAACGGAAAGAGATGATTAATGGCGCGCGATAACCTTCTCTACAACCTTTATGAGCGTCGCCTCGCCGCGCAGGTCAAGCCCGAACGTGTGCCGCAGCATGTGGGCGTCATCCTTGACGGCAATCGCCGCTGGGCCCGCGCCATGGGGATCGGTACCGCTCAGGGGCACAAGCGCGGCGCCGACAAGATTGAGGAGTTCCTCGGTTGGGCGGAGGACGCGGGCGTCGGAGTGGTCACCCTGTGGCTGCTTAGCACCGACAACCTCTCGCGCGATCCCGCAGAGCTGTCCCCCTTGCTGGACATCATCGCTCATGCCGTCGACGAACTGGCCGACGCCGACCGTTGGCGACTGCGCCTGGTGGGTGCCGTGGATCTGCTGCCCGCACCGGTGGCCGAGCGGCTGCGCACTGCTGTCGGCGCCACTGTCCCGCCCGGGGGTCGAGACGGCGCAGGTGCCGGATCCGGGAGCGACACCGATGTGGCCCGCCTGGATGTGTCCCTGTCCGCCGCTGACGCGGATGCGCGCATGCAGGTCAACATCGCGGTCGGCTACGGCGGGCGTCAGGAGATCGCCGACGCCGTGCGCTCCCTGCTGTGTGAGCGCGCAGCCGCCGGTGCCACCTTGGAGGAGGTGGCGAACTCCCTTTCCGAGGAGGACATAACCGCGCATCTTTACACCAAGGGGCAGCCTGACCCGGAGCTGGTCATTCGCACCTCCGGGGAGCAGCGCCTGTCCGGGTTCCTGCTGTGGCAGTCGGTCCACTCCGAGTACTATTTCTGCGAGGTCTACTGGCCGGCGTTCCGTCGCATCGACTTCCTGCGCGCCCTGCGCGACTACGGCCAGCGGGAGCGGCGTCTGGGCAAATGACCGGATTTGGGCGCAGTCCCGTGTCGCCGGCGATGCGCTCCGAGACTATGTGGCGTCCTGTCCCGCGCGTCCAGTGATCCCGCAGCGACAACGAGTATGGTGAGTAGTGTCACAGGCGGGTGGTTCTTGGACGTCCGGTGCCGCCCGCCGAACGCCGACGGAGGCAGCTATGCGAACTTACGTCCTGGACACCTCGGTCCTGCTTTCCGACCCGCGCGCCGTGCTGCGCTTCGACGAGCACGCCGTCGTGTTGCCGGTAGTGGTGATCACCGAACTGGAAGGCAAGCGCCAACATCCCGAACTGGGCTACTTCGCCCGCTCGGCGCTGCGTCTGCTCGATGCCCTGCGCGAGCAGCATGGGCGGCTGGACCGCCCCATACCCGTGGGCGATCGCGGCGGCACCGTGCGCGTGGAGCTCAACGGCGCCGACGATCAGGTGCTGCCCGCCGCCATGCGTCTGGGCGATAACGACTCCCGCATCCTGTCGGTGGCCGTGGCCCTCGCCCGCCGCCCTCGCCGGGACGGGGGAGACGACGGGCACGAGGTGGTTGTCGTCTCCAAGGACCTCCCCATGCGTATCAAGGCCGCTGCCCTGGGCCTGACAGCCGAGGAGTACCGGGCGGAGCTCGCCAGTGAGGACATCTATTCCGGCATGAGTGCCGTGACCGTCACCGAGGAGGAGATCTCCCGGCTGTGGCAGGACTACTGCCTCGACCTGACGGGACTGGCGGACGAGGATGCCGCCGCCGACGTGGCGGCCCAGCCGGTGCATACCGGCGTGGTGGTGAGTTCTCCGCGCGGATCGGCACTAGCCACCGTGGTCGGCGGGTCCCTGCGCTTGGTGGACCCCTCGCGCGAGGTGTTCGGTGTGCGCGGACGCAGCGCCGAGCAGCGCATCGCCATTGATCACCTGCTCAACCCCGACATCGGCATCGTCTCGTTAGGTGGGCGGGCCGGCACTGGCAAGTCCGCTCTGGCGTTGAGTGCCGGACTGGACGCTGTGATCAATCGGCGTGAGCACCGCAAGGTGATGGTCTTCCGACCTCTGTATGCGGTGGGTGGGCAGAGTCTCGGCTTCCTGCCCGGCGATGCCGGGGAGAAGATGACGCCCTGGGGGGATGCGGTGTTCGACACCCTGAGCTCCGTGGTTCCCGTCGACCGGATCGACCGGATCGTCGCCGCCGGCCAGTTGGAGGTGCTGCCGCTAACGCATGTACGCGGCCGCTCTCTGCACGATGCCTTCGTGATCGTGGATGAGGCTCAGTCCCTCGAGCGTAATGTGCTGTTGACGGTGCTGTCCCGAATCGGTCAGAACTCCAAGGTGGTGCTCACTCATGATGTCGCTCAGCGGGACAATCTGCGGGTGGGGCGCTGGGACGGCGTCGTCAGTGTGGTCGAGTCCCTGAAGGGTCGGGATCTGTTCGCACACGTGGACCTGAAGCGCACCGAGCGCAGCGAGATTGCTGAACTGGTCACGCGCATGCTCGATGAAGTGCCGTTGTATTAGGCGGGAGTCGTGCCACTGACCGCGCACCCGCCGAGTTCTTAGTCGTTCCCGGCGCTGATCACTGAAAGGCCACTTCGGCTTTTCCGGTTTGTGGGCGGGGACGTTGTCGGCCCGGTAGGGACGCTCTCGGCGTGGGCCGGGCGGTCGTCGAGGGTCAACCCGAGTCCTCGAATAACTCCATCAGGCCACCCAAACCGGCTCTTGATGCTTGGGGATGTGGCTGCCGACGTGTCGCGGGGTGAGGGATGCGGTGAGCCTGCCGGTTCACCGTGCCGGACTGCTGCCGGACTTGGCTGCCGCCATCCCCGGTGCCTGGAAGCGGGTCCGTCTGCAACGCCGCTTCCCGGTCTGCTACGCCACTTCGGGGTTAACAACGCCGGTTACCCGTCTGCTGAAGGCCCCCGAGGAATACAGCAGAACGTTAAGTTGCGTTGTTAACGCCCAACCGGCCAAGCAGGCATCCCGATCCCTGTTAGGCCTCAGGACATCAGCGACACTTCTACCACAGCTCACCACAACCACCACACCCCCAAACCGGACGAGCCGGATAACGGTCGACGACAGTCGACTCCGGGGTGACGTGCCGACGGTCAACTCCGGCATGGGGATGCCAGCAGTCGACTCGGACGCGGTGCACCGGCGTGGTCACCTGGTTCCTCACCACGGGCTACCGCATCTTCTGGCCCCTAAAACTGGATGAGCCGGAAAGTGCAAGTTGGACTGGAGCCCCGGTGTCCTGCAGTTTCTACCGACCTCGGCACGTAACTTCTACCGACCTCGGCACGTAACTTCTACCGACCTCGGCGAGGGGCGGGTGGGAGTCAGGCGCCCCGGGAGTCTAACTCGGCGCGGGTGGGCGGGTTGGCGCCGGCGCGGGAGACGGTGATGTCGGCGATGGCGGCTGCATGACGCAGGACGCGCTCCAGGGCGTCTTCGTCGATGCCGCGCAGCGCCTCGCGCCGATCGGCACCCACCAGGCCCTCCGCCCAGATGCCGTCCTCAAGACCACCCATGAAGGAGTCGCCCGCGCCAACAGTGTCGGAGACCACCACGGTTGGGTCGGCCGGCACCTCCATACGCAGGCCGGAGGCGGTCAGCGCCAGGGAGCCCTGCTTGCCGCGGGTCACCACGACGAGGGCGGCTCCCAGTTTCAACCAGCCACGCGCGACTTCCTCGATATCCACGTCCTGCCCGTAGAACCACTCGATGTCCTCATCGGAGCACTTGACCAGGTCGGCCAGGGAGATCAACCGCTCGACCTGCGCGCGTGCCTGGTCGGGAGTGCCCATCAGCTGCGGGCGGGCGTTGGGGTCGTAGCAGATAGTGGAGGTGGTCCGGAAGTCCGACAGGACCCGTTCCACCGTGGCGGAGCCCGGCTCCAGGATCGCGGCGATAGATCCGGTGTGTACCAGCAGCGGTGCCGGTTCACCCTCCGCTCGCCGCGGGTAGGGCGGGTTCCAGTCCAGGTCGAACACGTAGGTAGCGGCGCGGTCGGCCCCGATGGTCGCCTGCGCGGTCGAGGTGCGTTCGGCGCCGTCGGAACCCGGCGTCAGTCGTACACCGGAGGCTTCCAGGTGGGCGCGCACCGCCTGCCCGCGGGGATCGGTGCCGATCCAGCAGTCGAGTTCGGCGTCGCGGCCGAGGCGGCTGAGGCCCAGGGCGACGTTGGCGGGCGAGCCGCCGGGGATGTCCTGGGCGGGCTTGCCGGGATGGATGACGACGTCGACGAGTGCCTCGCCGATGACAAGGGCAGTGCCTGCGGGACCGGGTGCGGACATGTTCGGGCTCCTCACGGGTGGTGGGCGGTGCGGTGGCGAGATGAATGCGGATTAGACGGTCGTTGGGGTCAGGGCGTGGGGGCGTCGTTGCCGGAGTCGTTCTTGGCGCTGCCGGCGTCGGCGACGGCAGCGAGACGGGCATGGGCATCATCCAGCCAGGATTGACAACGGGCGGCCAACGCCTCACCGCGCTCCCACAGCTTGAGCGCCTCCTCCAGGGGAACCTGTCCGGCCTCGAGCCGCTGGACAACGCTGACCAACTGTTCGCGGGCCTGCTCGTAGGGCAGGGAGGCGACGTCGGTGTCGGCGGGGCCGACCGGTTCGGAGGGCGAGGGTGCGCTCATAGAGCCGATTGTTGCATGCGGACGGCGGATGCGCGGCCGGTCCGCGCAGGTAGTTGGGGGCGGAGGGCCAACACCGTGCAAAATCGTCTTGACATGAACTGGACGTGGGTGCAACATATGCACGCCAAATCGTTTAGGGCGCTGGGATTCCTTCCGTCCGAGGCGATGGTGTCCCAATATCCCCACGGAGGACGATGATGTCAAGATCCGCCACTGCCCCAATAAAACGACGCTCCACGGCACTGTGGACGCGCGTCGCGCGCCACTGGCAGCTGTACCTGCTGCTGGCTCCGGCGCTGATCTACCTGGTGCTGTTCAAGTACTGGCCCATGTACGGCGTCCAGATCGCCTTCCGCAACTACAACCCCATTGACGGCTTCCTGGGCAGCGAGTGGGTGGGGCTGGAGCACATCAGCCGCTTCCTGCACTCCTTCCAGTTCTCCCGGATCTTCTTCAACACTATCGCCATCAACGTCCTCGGGCTCGTCTTCGGCTTCCCGGTGCCGATCATCCTGGCGCTGCTGATCAACCAGCTGGCCTCCCGCAGGCTGAAGTCCTTCATCCAGACGGTGCTGTTCTCCCCGGCCTTCATCTCCACCGTGGTGGTGGTCGGCATGCTGTTCGTGCTGCTCTCGCCCCGTTCCGGGCTGGTCAACAACGTGATCACGCTGACCGGCGGGCAGCCGATCAACTTCATGAACGAGGAGGGCTGGTTCAGGCCCATCTACGTCATGAGCGACATCTGGCAGAACGCCGGCTTCTCCATGATCATCTACCTCGCCGCACTGGCGGCCATTGACCCCAGTCTGCATGAGGCGGCCCGCGTGGACGGCGCCAACCGCTGGCAGCGCCTGTGGCACATCGACCTGCCCGGCATCCGGCCGATCATCTCGATCATGCTGATCCTGGCCGTCGGCAACCTGCTCAACCTCGGATTCGAGAAGGCCCTGCTCATGCAGACCGACCTGAACCTGGGCGCCTCGCAGATCATCCAGACATACGTCTACGACGTGGGCCTCAAGAGTGCCCAGTTCTCATACTCGGCCGCCATCTCCCTGTTCAACTCCGTTCTCAACATGATCCTGCTGCTGGTGTTCAACCAGGTCGCCAAGCGTGCGGGTCAATCGAGCCTGTTCTGACCCCAACCGCGAACCAAACGAGGAATCGTCATGACCACCGCACCCGCGTCCGCTCTCGACGCCGCCCCCACCTTCCGCGCTTCCGGCCCGCGCCGATTCATGGAACGGATCGCCGACCCCCTCTACACGCTGTTCGTCGTCCTGCTGCTGGGCGGCGCCGTGATCGCGATCATCTACCCGCTGTACTTCGTAGTCATAGCCTCGATCTCCGACCCCAACCAGGTCTACGAGGGCAACGTCTGGCTGTGGCCCAAGAACATCACCCTGGAGGGTTATCAGCGCATCTTCTCCACCTCCACCGTGATGCGCGGCTTCGGGAACTCGCTGCTGTACACGGCCCTGGGGACCACCATTTCGGTATGCTCCATCCTCGGTGCCGGCTACGCCCTGTCCCGCAAGTCACTGCCCGGTCGCAACTTCTTCATGGTGCTGTTCATCATCACCATGTTCTTCGACGGCGGCATGATCGCCCGCTACCTGGTGGTGCGGGATCTGGGGATGCTCAACACCATGTGGGCCGTGGTACTGCCCGGAGCCATCGGCGTCACCAATCTGATCATTGCCCGCACCTTCTTCGAGACGACGATCCCCGAAGAGCTGCATGAGGCCGCCGCGCTGGACGGCGCCGGCGAGTGGCGTTACTTCTTCCGCATCGTGCTGCCCCTGTCCAGGGCACTCATCATGCTGTTGGTGATCACCCATGCGGTGGCCTACTGGAACTCCTTCTTCGACGCCCTCATCTACCTCAACGACGACGTCAAGTACCCCCTTCAACTGGTTCTGCGCAACATCCTGATCCAGTCCGATGTGTCCGGTTCCGGGGTCTCCGCCACCGGCATGGACTCCTACGCCGAGTCCCAGCGCATCGCCGAGCTGATGAAGTACGGGATGATCGTCGTGTCCACCTTCCCACTGCTGTCAATACTTCCCTTCACCCAGAAGTACTTCGCCCAGGGCGCCCTCATCGGCGCCGTGAAGAGCTGAGAGGTCCCCAAATGCTGCCCCACAACGCCACTGCAAATAAGCTTGCCAACCCCGTCATGAAGGCCGTCCCCGGCGGCTCCGTCCGCCACCCGATCAGCCGCCGCCTGCTGCTGCGCGGCTCGCTCGCCGGCGCGGGGCTGCTAGCCATGGCCGCCTGCTCGGGCAAGAAGAGCGCCGCCGACTACCGCGTCCCCGACGAGTCCGGCTCCGCCGGCCTGGCCGAGACCGCCGACTCCCTGCCGATCGTCTCCACCCCGATCAGCATCACCGCCACCGGTTCGCGTTCGGCCCTGTCCGTGCCCTACGGCCAGATGGAACTCACCCAACAATGGGAACAGGAGACCAATGTCCAGGTGCAGTGGAACATGCTCACCGAGGATGTGTACGCGGAGAAGAAGAATCTGCTGCTGGCCTCCGGGGACCTGCCGGACATCCTTTGGAACACCGGGCTGACCGACGCCGAGGTCGCCACCTACTCCGCCAACCACACGCTGGTGCCACTGGACGAGTTCTTCGCCGACAACTGCCCCAACATCTCCGCGCTGCTGGATTCACGGCCCGACATCCGCTCCGCCATCACCAGTGAGGACGGCCATATCTACACCCTCCCGAGCGTGGAAGAACTCGGGCTCGTGCCCTTCCCGAACTTCCTGTACATCAACACCGACTGGCTGGCCGCCGTCGGCCGCGAGATGCCCACCACGATCGAGGAGCTGCACGAGACACTGCTGGCCTTCAAGGAGCAGGATCCCTCCGGCACCGGCAAGCTGCTGCCCCTGTCATTCATACCGGGGTCCTTCTGCGCCAACCCGTGGGACATCATTGCCGCCTACGGAGGCCAGGCGGACAACAACGACCACCGTATCGTGATCGACCGCAAGGCCGTGTTCACCGCCAACACCGAGCCGTGGAAGGAGGGTGTCAAGCAGTTGCATTCCTGGTACGCCGAGGGCCTGATCGACTCCGAGTCCTTCTCCCAGGACGACACCGCCTACCTGGCCAAGGGCAAGACGGAGCAGGAGTCACTCGCCGCCTTCTACTGGTGGGAGGCCACCGAGTTCGTGGGGGAGGATCGCGAGGGCCATTACGAGCTGTGCCCGGTGCTGGCGGGTGTGGACGGCGTGCGCCGCGCCTCGGTTTCCAACAATCAGGAGATCTCCCGCGGCGCCTTCGCCATGACCCGCACCTGCCGCTACCAGGCGGCCGTGATGCGATGGGTGGACCGCATGTACGACCCGGCGATGTCCGCCCAGAACAGCTGGGGGCCCGTTGGCGTGACCCTGGAATACGACGAGAACGGCATGCTGGCACAGATCCCGGCCGCGGAGGGCGAATCGGAGGGGGAGCGTCGGCAGAAGGTCGCCCCCGGTGGGCCCAAGTCCACCACCGCGAAGGACTTCGAGGAGGTCGTGCTGCCCGAGCCCCGCGCCCTGCTGCGCCAGCAGCAGGTCAATGACGAGTTCGCCGAGTGGGCCGCCAACGACGCCTTCCCGCCCGTGGTGTTCACCAACGCCGAACTCGACGACCTATCCCTGATTGAGTCCGACGTGTCCACCCTGGTCAAGCAGAGATTCGCCCAGTGGGTTGTGAACGGTGGCGTTGACGCCGACTGGCAGGGATATCTTAAGGACCTGGAAACCACGGGTCTGAGCCGGCTCATGGAGATCTACCAGGCGGCGCTGGACCGTTACTACGAGGAGCTCGACGCACGCTCATGAATACCGCCTCCACCACCGCCGACGCCCCGCCTCGGCCCTCCTGGCGTGTACGACCGGAGGACCGCCTCGAAATTGCGCCGACCGAACAGGCGGCCCGCGCCCAGGCGGACCCGGCTCGTCCCCGCTGGCACATCACCCCGCCCTGGGGCTGGATGAATGATCCCAACGGGTTGAGCGTGTGGCCCGGACCCGACGGTGAGGACCTGGTGCACCTGTTCTATCAGCACAATCCTCACGCCCCGGTGCATCAGCACATCGAATGGGGCCACCAGTACTCATCCGACCTGGTGCACTGGCACGACCTGCCCACCGCCATTCGGCCCGGTGACGGCGGGGCGGACGCCTACGGCTGCTGGTCGGGCGTCGTGCTCGCCGATGAGCGCACGGCGGCGGACGGCAGCCCCACCACGGTGCCCACCATGGTCTACTCCGGTGCCTCGGAGGCAGACACCCAGACCGGCTGCCTGGCCACCGCCGTCCCCGGGGACCCCCTGCTCAAGCACTGGGTCAAGTACCCGGGCAACCCGGTCATTGAGGCCGCCCCCGCCTCCACGGAAGGGCTGGTGGTGCCTGAGATGCGCGACCACTCGGTGTGGCGCGAGGACGGGCGCTGGTACCAGGTGATGGGAACCGGACTGCCGGGAGCCGGCCGCGAGGGCGCCCAGGCGGGAGCGGCCCTGTGCTTCTCCAGTGAGGATCTGCGCAGCTGGCGCTACGAGGGCCCACTCGCCGTCGGCGACGGTGACGTCAGTGTCACCGGCACGGTTTGGGAGTGCCCGGAGCTGGTGCGACTGGGACAGACCGACATCCTGTTCGTGTCCGCCTGGCACGCCTCACGCACCCTGCGTTCGGTGTGGATGCGCGGGCGGCGCACCGGCACCCGCATGCGGCTCGACGTCGTCGGCCGCTCCGACCTGGGGGAGAACTACTTCTACGCCCCCCAGTCGGTGCTCCTTCCCGACGGGCGCCGGGTGGTCTTCGGCTGGATGCAGCCCAACGCCACACGCGCCCAGCGGCTGGAGGTGGGCTGGGCCGGCTCCATGTCCGTGCCGCGGGAGATCTCCCTGGCCCCGGACTCGACTGTGCGCTTCCAGCCCATCGCCGAGATCGACTCCCTGCGCTCCCGACCGCTCGCGGACGCCGACGGCGCAGACGCGATCACCGCTGCCTGTACCGACCTGCGCGGGCGAAGCCTCGACCTGGTGCTGACGGGACAGCTGCGGGGTACCGGGGACGTCGTCGTCGACCTGGCGGTTTCGGCTGACGCCGGGTGCCGCACCCGCCTGCGGCTGGCTCGCCGTGCACTGAGCGGACGGGCGGGGCAGGACGCCTGGACCGGATGGCTTTCCCTGGACCGCTCCGCCTCCGCCGCACCCGGCACGCCCTGGGAGGCGCCGGACCAGCGGGAATTGGCCGGACCGGTGCCGCTCGGCCCGGACGGGGAGGTGCACCTGCGGGTGCTGCTGGACGGCTCCAGCCTGGAGGTGTTCGTCAACGGACAGCCGCTGTCGGCGCGCCTGGGTACCGACCCGGGTGACGACGGCGTGAGCATTGATGCCGGCGCGCTCACCGGCCCCCGCCTGCAGGCGTGGGCCATGGCCGATGCCTACGTGGAAAGGCTTGCCCCGGGCGAATCCTGAACTCCTGCTCCCGCCCGCCCCTTCGCTGAGATCGGTAGAAGTTACGTGCTGAGATCGGTAGAAGTGGTTGGGCGTGCCTGGACGGTTGGCCGCTGAAAGGGCACGCCCGGTGCGGGCTGACCCTGACGACCGGCCGAGTGGGGGATACTGACCGCCTGCCTGGACGTTTGCAGGAGGGGGAGATCGCCGATGAGTCCTGGTCGTACCAATGACCGGGTGACCATCAAGGACGTTGCCCGCGAGGCCGGTGTCTCCGTCACCACGGTGTCGCACTCCCTGAACAACCCGGAGGGCTCGCGCGTGTCCGAGGAGACCCGCGCGCACGTCAAGACCGTGGCGGCGGCGCTCGGCTACCGCGCCAACCCCTCCGCCCGCGCCCTGCGTACCCGCCGTACCGACACTATCGCACTCGTCGGTCGCGATCTGGTCACCACGGAGCACCTGGGACGCATGGTGCGCGGAGCACAGGACGCCGTGCGCTCCCGCGGCGGGCTGCTGATCGTGGCCGACACCTCCGACGACGAGGACGGGGTGATCGGCACACTCATCGATCACCAGGTAGATGGCGTCATCCTGGGGGCCCTCTACCACCAGGAACTTGACGTGCCGTCCGCGTTGGCGAGTCTGCCCACGGTGGTGGTCAACGCCTTCACCCACGACGCGCGCTACTCCTGGGTGGTTCCCGACGAGGTGATGGGTGGTCGCGCAGGTGCCGAGGTGCTGCTCGCCTGCGGGCATCGCCGTGTCGCCATGGTCAACAACCATGACGACATCCCCGCCGCTCACAGCCGGCAGGCGGGTTTCGTGGCCCGCTGCCGTGACAGCGGCGTGGAGCCGGTGATCGTCTCCTGCACACCGAGCGGTCACGCCGCCCACGAGGTCGCCCTTCGGTTGCTGGCCGCAGCGCCGACCGAGCGTCCCACCGGCGTGTTCTGCTTCTCCGACACCATGGGAATGGGCGTGTACGCGGCCGCCGCCGAGTTGGGGCTGCGCATTCCGCAGGACCTGTCTGTGGTCGGATTCGACGACATGGTGCTGATCAATGAATCGCTCTCTCCGCCGCTGACCTCCATTGCACTGCCGCACGCCGAGATGGCGGCGTGGGCGGTGGAACGGCTGTATGAGCTTCTGGATTCCCCCGACGCGCCGGCGCAGAACCTGCGTATTGTGGGACGCGTGATTGAACGGGAATCGGTGGCCGGGCCGCGCGCCTGAGGCCGCCCGGCCCGGGTGAGTGGGAATGCGTCGGCCCGTAACCGGCGGTCGCCGGTGATCAGCGTGCGGCTTCGGGCTTGGTGGTGCCCACGACCTGCGCCACGAGGCGGCCCGAACCCAACACGCCCTCGATCAGATCACCCTTCTTCAGCTGCTGGGCGGAGGTGATGATGCCGCCACCCGGGTTGCGCAGGATCGCGTAGCCCCGGTCGAGAACCCCCTGGGGGGACAGGGCCCGTAGGCGGGCGTGGTCGGCGCGCAGGTCTGCCGTGGCCAGGGACAGGGTGGCGGACAGCGCGCGGCGCATGCGCTCGCGGGCTTGGCTCAACTCGACGACGCGGTCGCGCACGATGAGTGTGGGATCGGCCATTACCGGTCGGGCCAGCACCTGGTCCAGACCCCGCTGCTCGGCATCCAGACGCGAGCGCAGCACCGTGCGCATGCGCTCGCGGGCCTGGTCCAGGCCCATCATCTCCTCCGCCAGGTCCGGGACGATACGACGGGCCGCGTCCGTCGGCGTGGACGCCCGATAGTCGGCCACCAGGTCCAGCAGCGGGTAGTCGGTCTCATGTCCGATCGCGGAGACGATCGGGGTGCGGGCGGCGGCCGCGGCCCGCACCAGCCCCTCGTCGGAGAAGGGCAGCAGGTCCTCCACGGCCCCGCCGCCGCGCGCCACCACGATCACGTCCACTTCCGGGTTGGCGTCGAGCTCGCGAACGGCGGCGGTGACCTCCCGCACGGCCTGCGCCCCCTGCACGGCGACCTCGCGGATCTCGAAGGGCAGGCCGGCCCAGCGCAGGCGGGCGTTGACGACGACGTCATCCTTGGCCTTGGCGTTGCGGCCGCACACGAGCCCGACCTTGCGGGGTAGGAATGGCAGCGGACGCTTGCGTTCGGCGTCGAACAGGCCCTCGGCGGCCAGGATCCTCCGCAGCTGCTCGATGCGTGCCAGCAAGTCGCCGATCCCGACCGGGCGGATGTCGTCGGCGCGCAACTCCAGGCTGCCCCGCTTGGTCCAGAAGCGTGGCTTTGCATGGACGACGACACGCGCCCCCTCGGTCACCTGAGTGCCCGTGGCCCGCTCGATGGCGGCCAGCTCACGGGTGAACACGGATACCGACATGGACATGTCGGCGTCGGTGTCACGCAGTGTGAGGTACTGCATGCCAGAGCCGGGACGGCGGTTGAACTGGACGATCTGGCCCTCCACCCATACGAAGGTCATCTTGTTGACGTACTCGTCGATCTTGGTCGACAGCAGCCGCAGTGGCCAGGGGTTCTCGGGCGTGGTCTCCCGGGCCAGACGGGCAGGCGCGCGGTTCGCCCGGGGCTGTCCGGGCGCGGCCACGGCCGGTAACGCCGACTCCGGCGCGGGAGGGGCGGCGGGCGTGCGGCGGGGTGCGGAGTCGGTCACGCGCCCCACTGTGCCACGTTAAACGTCCCACGGGCGTGTTCGTGCGGGCGGGTGGTGTGGCACAGTGGAGAGGTGACGATTACTGAAACCGGCGCCCACGCGCCGGAGGCGGTCGACCGGCCCGGCAAACGCATCCTCCTGGCTGCGCCGCGAGGCTATTGCGCCGGCGTGGACCGGGCCGTCGACGCCGTGGAGCAGGCCCTGGCCCACTATGGGGCGCCGATCTATGTGCGCAAGGAGATCGTCCACAACAAGTTCGTGGTGGAGGCCCTCTCTAAGCGGGGAGCGGTGTTCGTCTCGGAGACCGACCAGGTTCCGGAGGGTGCGCGCGTGGTGTTCTCGGCCCATGGCGTGTCCCCGGCCGTGCACGCCCAGGCTGCCGCGCGGCATTTGCAGACGATTGACGCGACCTGCCCGCTGGTGACCAAGGTGCACAAGCAGGCTATCCGCTTCGCTAAGGACGACTACGACATCATCCTGGTGGGCCACGCAGGCCACGAGGAGGTCGAGGGCACCCAGGGGGAGGCGCCTGAACACATCCAGGTGGTCAACGGCCCGGACGAGGTCGACTCTGTACAGGTGCGCGATCCGGAAAGGGTGGTGTGGATCAGCCAGACCACCTTGTCGGTGGACGAGACCTTGGAGACCGTGCGGCGCCTGCGGGAGCGCTTCCCCCACCTGAGCGACCCGCCCGGCGACGACATCTGCTACGCCACCCAGAATCGGCAGGGAGCGGTCAAGACGATCGCCCCACAGGTGGACGTGATGATCGTGGTCGGGTCCGGCAACTCCTCCAACTCGGTGCGTTTGAAGGAGGTCGCACTGGAGGCCGGCGCGCCCGCCGCCCACCGAGTCGACTATGCCAACGAGTTGGACTCCGCCTGGTTCGACGGCGCCGACACCGTGGGTCTGACCTCGGGCGCGTCCGTGCCGGAGATCCTGGTGCGTGAAGTCATTGAACGGCTGGGGGAGCTGGGGTTCACCGACGTCCAGCAGGTGCGCACCGCCACGGAGAAGATCACCTTCTCCCTGCCCAAGAATCTGCGTGCCGATCTCAAGGCCGCCTCCGGCGGTGACGCTCCGGAACGTCGCCGCCGCCCGGCCCAGAATCACACCTGCTGAGCGCGGCGCGGCGGCAGTAGCCGACCCGCCGGTTCCTAGTCAGTTGATGATGCCGGCCAGGATCTCGGCGTCGGCCACTACCCGTTCGAAGGGCACCACCCACAACAAACCGCTCGGACCAGTCACCTGCGTCGCCAGTTCCTCCGCGCGCAGGCACTCCAGACGCGAGGCGGTGTCATCCCCCTGCGTCTGCCACGAGGGTTCCTCGGAGGGGATGACGTATCCGCCGAGGGCCGGGTTCGCCCAGCGCAGAAGGAGCACGCGGGCGCCGGCACGTGCCGGCACCTCCGGGTTGGTGGCCAGGGAGGAGGCCACACCCTTTGCCGAGCCGATACCCACGGCCTCCGCGAGTGCGCCATAGGTGGTGCAGATGGCGGGTTTGTGGGCGACCAGCTTGGCCATCGCCTGCGAGACGCGTTCGCGGGCCGAAGAGTCCGCAGCGGCGTCGGCGATGGCGCGGACGCGCGCACCGGTCAGTTGAGCTGTCTCCGCCAACTCGGAGGAGCTCAGGCCGCTGGCGAGTCCGCGCAAAATGAGATCATCGCGCTCGTCACGAAGTGTGGTGAGCTGGTCCTGCAGCTGCTGCTGCCTGGCTGCGAGCGTGTTCAGGTGGCGCAGTACTTCAATGGGGTCGTCGCCTCCGGGCCGCCGAGGAGCATCCGAGCCCCGGTTGGTGGCGGTGTGAGAGGAGGGGGTGCTGGTGGTTGCGGCTGCCATAGGAAGGTGGACCTCCACGTATCGTGGTCAGAAGGTGCCAGGTACGGTACGAGGCGCACCTGGGAGGTTGCTGCGAAATATCGTACACGACTGGTTTATGCTGCTGATACCACATACGTAATCTGCCCGTTGTGATTAGTCGAGTGTGCGCCCCAACCGGGTTCCGCATGCGGGCCTTGAGGTGAGGCCCTACTCGGATGCGGGCGCCAACTCGGCGCTGGCGAATCGCCTGACCTGGGCGGCGTCCGGGGTGATCGGCTTCGGATCGACCAGCCCATCACCGAGCGTCTCGAAGGAGCGGGCCGTGACCAGCAGTCGTGACTCCATGGAGCCGACCGCCTTGTTGTACGCGGTCACCGAACGCGCCAGGGCCGTTCCCAGGGCATCCAGGTGTTTGGCCACGGTGCCCAGTCGCTCATAGAGCGTGCGGCCCAGGGCGACCAGTTCGCGCGCGTCGTCGTTGATGGCGGTGCGGGCCCATGCGGTCGCGCAGGTGCGCAGTAGGGCCAGGAGGGAGGCCGGTGTCGCCAAGGACACTCCGCGTTCGAGTGCGTGCTCCAGGAGTGTGGGGTCGGCCTCCAGGGCGGCAGCCAGGATGGGGTCAGCCGGCACGAACAGCACCACCAGATCGGGCGAGTCCTGGAGTGCGCGCGCGTAGTTGCGGTCCGCCAGTGCGTCCACATGTCCGCGCAGCGCCTTGGCGTGGGCTGCCAGCAGATCCGCGCGCCGCTGCCGGGCGTCGGACTCGGGTTCCTGGCCGGCGTCGGAGCCGGTGCCGATGGCGCAGGCCCTCAGGTAGGCATCCAACGGTACCTTTGCGTCCAGTGCCAGGTAGCCGTCGCCGGGAAGATGCACGACGACGTCGGGCCGAGACCTGTCCGCGCCGTCGTGTGTGCCGCCGGAGCCCTTTCGGTGACCGACCACGTGGGCCACCGACCGCTGCTCGGAGAAGTCGATGTGCCGCATCATTCCGGAGGCCTCGAGTACCCGGGCCAGCTCGACCTCGCCCCACACCCCACGGGAGGAACGCGAGCGGAGGGCGCTGGCGAGTTCCGTCGTGGTGCGACGGAGTTCGCGATCGGACTCGGCGCCCGCGCGCAGCTGCTCGGTCAGCGTGGCGTGCTGGGCGGCGCGCTGCTTCTCCATCTGCTCCACCCGGGCGCCGACCTGCTCCAACTGTGCCCGGACCGGGGCGAGTGCGCGCAGGACCGAGCCATCGTGTTCGGCGCGCTCCTCGACCGCGGTGGTGCGGGCCGACAGTTCCTCTGCACGGGCACGCCACTGGGCTGCCTCGGCGCGCAGGGCGGACGTCTCATCGCGCCCGTCGGCCCGGGCGGTTGCAGAACGGGCCACGGCCAGGGCATAGCCGGCCACGGCTCCTACGAGCAGGCCGATGAGCAGAAGCAGAATGGGAAGCGCTGTGGACATGGAGTCACCATGTCACGGGCCACCGACACGAATTGCCGGGCTTAATCCTCGGGCGAGGCACGGCGTCGACGCCGTTGTGTCGAGTCGACTCATCTACACTCGCCCCGTGGCACTCACTATCGGAATCGTTGGACTGCCCAACGTCGGCAAGTCGACCCTGTTCAACGCCCTGACTCGGGCGACCGTCCTCGCGGCGAACTACCCCTTCGCTACGATCGAGCCGAACGTCGGCGTAGTGCCGCTGCCCGATGCGAGGCTGGACACCCTGGCCCAGATGTTCAACTCCCAGAAGATCGTGCCCGCCACCGTCTCCTTCGTGGACATCGCCGGGATCGTGCGCGGCGCCAGCGAGGGGGAGGGGCTGGGCAACCAGTTTCTCGCCAACATCCGTGAGGCCGATGCCATCTGCATCGTCACCCGCGCCTTCGATGACCCCGACGTGGTCCACGTCGCCGGGAAGGTGGAGCCCGCCTCGGATATTGAGACCATCACCACCGAGCTGATCCTGGCCGACATGCAGACCCTGGAGAAGACCATCCCGCGCCTGGAGAAGGAGGTGCGCGGCAAGAAGACCGAGGCCGCCGTGCTGGAGGTGGCGCGGGCCGCGCTGAAGGTGCTGGAGGACGGCGAGCTGTTGTCGGCCGCCGCGGCCGGCAAGGCGTTGGATGAGGAGATCCTGCGCGAGTTCCAGCTGATGACCACCAAGCCCTTCATCTACGTGTTCAACCTGGACGACGCCGGCATGCACGATGCCGCCCGGCAGCAGGAGCTCGGCGCCCTGGTGGCCCCGGCGGAGGCCGTGTTCCTGGACGCCCAGTTCGAGGCCGAACTGGTGGAGCTTGAGCCCGAGGAAGCCGCCGAGATGCTCCACGAGAACGGCCAGGACGAGTCTGGCCTGGACCAGCTCGCGCGCGTCGGCTTCGACACGCTCGGTCTGCAGACCTACCTGACCGCGGGGGAGAAGGAGTCGCGCGCCTGGACGATCCACAAGGGCTGGACCGCCCCGCAGGCCGCGGGCGTGATCCACACCGACTTCGAGAAGGGCTTCATCAAGGCCGAGGTCGTCTCCTACGAGGATCTGGTCGAATACGGCTCCATGGCCGAGGTCCGCGCCCACGGCAAGGTGCGCATGGAGGGCAAGGACTACGTCATGGCCGACGGCGACGTGGTCGAGTTCAGGTTCAATGTGTAGCGAGTCGGCTTAGTCGTCGTACACCTTGTCGTGGCGTCCGATGGAGAAGACCTTGATCGTGACGATGTCGTCGTGGATGAGCACGAGGATTCGGTAGGAGCCCACGCGGTAACGCCATGCGCCCGAGCGGTTCGCGGTCAGCCCCTTGCCGAAGGCACGGGGGGCGGCGCAACCATCGAGGTTGTTCTTGATCCAGGTGGCGAGGATCCTGGCGTCAAACCGTCCCATCTTCTTCAGTTGTTTGCGGGCCCGCATGGTCAGCTCGACTCGGTACGAGCTGGTCTGCGCGGTCATGTGGTGAGTTCGGACAGGACCTCGTCGATGCTGAAGTGCTCGCCGGAATCGTGCGCGATCGCCTCGCGCAGCTCCTGTAGATCGTAGGAGTCCTCGATCTTCTCCAGGATCGCGGTACGGGCGAAATCGGAGACGGTTACGCCCTCGAACCGGGCGAACTTGCGGACGAGTTCGGCATCTTGCTCGTTCATGCGCACTGTCATGGTGCTCACGGTCGGTTCCCTCTCGTGGTTCGTGAATACATCGTATTCAGGCCGCCGCGGCGGGCAAGGCGCTGGACGCTGAGATTCTGGGTGAGAATGGTCGGGATAAGTCCGGCGACGTTATTGGCACGCCACGTCATGTGTGTCACTCTAGGTGAGTAATTAGGTCCTTCGGTGACCGGGACACGGAGCGCGTGTGGCTGCGTAGGGTGATCGCAGAGGTCAGTACAGCATCCGGATCAATGACCAGTGGCGGATCTGTTTTGTGTGGACCGCCGCCGGACCCGAGAACGTGATCATCGAGTACTACCACTGAGGTGCACCATGACTGACAAGCTCTACGCGCCGATCCATCCGGGCGAGGTCCTAATGGAGGACTTCGTCAATGCCTTCGGCATCACGCAGCACAACGCGGTGTTGATCGGTGTGCCTCCGCGTCGTATCAACGAGATCGTGCATGGCAAGCGGGCGATTGCCGCGGACACGGCGCTGCGCCTGGGGCGTTACTTCGGCGTTGAGCCGCAGTTCTGGCTCAACCTGCAGTCGCGGTACGAGTTGGAACTGGGGGAGGGGCGCGCTGCCGGTGAGCTCGATGCCATCAAGCCCATCCAAGCCGCCTGAGTGCCGACGGTGTGATGGTGGTGGCTTACGACCATTCCGGAAGGCCGACGGCGTCGGCCTCGACGTGGTGGCCCTGGCGGCAGGACAGGCGCGCCTCGACGGGGCTGCCACAGCCGAGGTGTACCGGCTCCGGCGCTATCGGTGCCACGTCCGGTAGATGCTTGAGCCCCCACTGCTGTAGCGCCGCCAGCACGAGGACAAGGTCACGTCCCTTGGTGCTGAGGGTGTAAGCGTGTCGCTGCCTGTGGCCGGGCTCCCGGTAGGGCTCGGCCCGCAGGATGTCGTGTTCGACGAGTTTCCTCAGTCGCGCCGACAGTACCGAGCGCGGGCATCCGAGACTCGCCTCCAGGTCGCTGAACCGGCATATGCCCCGGTGAATATCGCGAAGGATCAGCAGAGTCCACTTCTCGCCCAGCAGCTCCAGGCTGGCCGCGATGGGGCAGGTGGTTTGCGGTCCCGTCATGGTCACTGGCCCCCTAATTCGTTGTCAACGTCGGCTGCGCCGCGGTCTCCTGAATGCGTGTATGTGCGGCGTCGATGCGGGCGGAACAGGCTCGTTGGCTCGTCTGCAGGTGCGGCCGTATCCGTGCACGCTCGTCGCACCCGCGCGCGCTCGTCGCCTGCAAGTCCGATGCATCTCTGAGTCCGCTTTCGATACCCAGGGAGCGTAGCACTGAGCTCCGTTGCTCGCGACCGGGGACGTGAAGGGGTTCTTCGTGTTTGGGGGTGTGGGTGGTTCGGGTTGGGGCTGTGATGTGGGTGG
>NZ_JAUMUL010000002.1:140336-163114 GCF_030530635.1 Actinomyces sp. | reverse complement strand
GCCGGCAACCACCGGCGCCAGATAAAACACCCTCTACGAAACCCGGGGCTTGACACTGTCACCGATGTCCTGAGGCAGAACTGTCACAGATGTCCTGAGACATCACATTTTTTGGTCGAAACACATGCTGTCGGAAGGCACCGCGTGCACCCACTAACGAGACACCCACCTTCCCGTACCACCCCAACGATCCCTTGCCCCCGCCCTCAACCCTGATGAGAAAGGCTCACTATTGCTTGAGCTTCCTGAGCGGTTTAAGTCCCCTGCGAGTCGACAGCAGTGCAACATCATTGCCGGCTTCGTTGGCGTGGAGGCTACGCAGGACAGCTTGTTGGGTCTCGGGTGACCAGTAGATGCACAAGTGTTTACGAGCTCGAGTGATGGCCGTATAGAAGATGTTGTGGGTGATGTCGTCTTCGTTGGCGTCGGTAATGACGATCTTAACATTGTCATATTCCAGGCCTTGCGCCTTGTGGATACCGACAGCGTAGGCGATCTGGAAGGGGACGGTGGAGCTGTCGTAGTCCTCGTCCTCGTCTTGGTTGCTGGAATCCCGGTCGTGCACCGAGAACCGGACTGTGGAGTCTGTAACCCATTCGAGGTCATCGTAACCCTCCGTGTCGAGTTCCGTGACAGGGCGGTCAAGCGTGATGTCAAACTCGATGCGGCCCTTGGACACCTGGACGGCTGCTATTGTTCCCTTTAGATTGTTGTAAATGAGGCCGCGGAAGCGCTCGTTATCGCTGAACAGTACCGGATCGTTGACTTTGTAGACGTCTGTCTTCCAAGCCACGGCCGGGCTGGGGTTTCTAGCTTGCAGGAAGCGGTTGATGTTGTTGATACCGTAGAGGCCGTCGTAGTTAAGTGCGAGGATGACGTCATCAGGTGAGTGGAGATCGAAGAGGGATGCGTCAAGCTTCGTGGAATAGTGGTTCCGTGCGATCGTTTCGGGGATCGTCTTCTCAAGGTTGCGTACCTCCTTCCAGAAGTCGATGAGGGACTGCTCGGAGGTGCGGAATGGTGTCTCCAGTTCGAAGACCGATGTTGTGGGAATGTAGCAGCGGATGACGTTGAACCAGTTGCCGAACCGGATTGCCTCAATCTGGTGGACATCGCCGACCAGCACCAGGAGTTTGAAATCGGTGCCATTCAGAATTCTGAGCATGTCACTGTTGCTAACCGTGGAGCACTCGTCGATAACCAACAGGTCAAAGCTGCCACGGGTTTGAGCGTTATGGCTCGCAATCGTGCGGAACTCGGAGTTTGGTGCGGTCACACGTCGGCGGAGGTTCTCTACCGCAGGGTTGGTGTGGGCAAGAAACAGCTTCCTGTTGCTGGCGAAATAACTGGCTATGTGATCGATAATCCGTGTCTTGCCAGTACCGGCAGCTCCGTAGATAAGTGCCACGCGAGATTGGGCGAATAGGGACGCGAGGGCTTCTCTTTTCTTCACATCATCGAAGTCGTGAGCGGTGGTATCGAGCCACTTCGTGACGGCTGTGGTGTAACCAGCGACTCCGTGCGTGGCGAAGGACTGCAGCTTGGTGATGATACTGTAGGTGTCGTCTTCGTAGCCCTTGATGAATACGTGGTCTTTATCGATAACGAGATCTCGGGCGGGACGGTGCTTGTAATAGAGTCTCCTATTATACTTGTTGATAAGGGTTTTGACATCGCCAAAGTCAGTGAGCTCGGACAGCGGGGTGTATAGGACGCCCCGATCTTCAACATTGCGCTGAACTCGGCGTGCGACGAGTTCGTGGCAACGTTCTGCAGGGTCGAGGCTGTTGATGAGATCCCAGAACCGTGGTGTGTGTTTCACGGGCATTGAACAGAAGGGCATCTTATCGAAGGGGATGCAGCCGTATGCAAGGTTGAGGTTGGAGAGATGCGTGTTTTGCTGCCGGTCGTACTGAGCCTTGAGTTCTCGGTTCCTCATTCGCAACAGAAGGTAGCGCAGGATGTTTTGCCCCGGCTTTCGGTCGCGTATGATTCGTCGGGCTATGTCAAGCGCAGGGAAGATCTGGGGCTTGGAGGTATTGGCTATGCCCCGCTTTCGCATTGCAGCGTATTGGCCGTCTGATGCGTCGATGATGTCAAGTAGCGTGGACCCAGCGGTGAGTTCTGCCATGATGAACTTGTATTCGGCTGTGTCTGTTCGTCCCGTTTGTACGTGTTTACCAAACAGACGGGCGAAGTTCTGGATCTCTGCGGGCCGGATGCCCACCTTCCAATTCCGGATAAGAGTGATTGGCATCTGCTGCTCGAACACGTCGATGGTGGTCTCCTGGAGACTGAGCATCGCGGCGTAGTTTTCCGTGATTTCGATGTCGGTGAACGCGATAATGCGTTGGGTCTTATTGCTCCAGTCAACCGCCGGTTGGAAGGTTACTTCGTAGTAGATCTGGCCGCCGGTGACGAAGGGGCGGATTTTGTGGATGTAGTAGCGGTCTAGACGGCTCGGCGACTGTTGTCCTGCATTTTGGATTGCGGTGGCGATTTTGCTGTGATACTCGGTCAGCGCAGGATCCTGGTCTAAGGGGAATGACTCGAGGTTGGCCAGAATGGAAACGCCGGTCTTGTCGTGCAGGAGTTTGCGAAGACGCAGGAGGTACCGGTAGTAGTGGAGCATGAGACGCTCAGAGGTGTCGCCGTCAAAGGTGTAGTGTGAGGCTGAGGGCTGAAGAAGCTTATGGAAGTGCGTGATGAAGTTGAGTTCACCCTGGGTGGAGACCCATTTCAGTGCCTTTTTTATGGATTTATGATAATCATAGTCGGTGTCTCCTTGACCGGTATTGACATAGACGGCGACTCCTTCAACTAAATTCCGCATTTGGCTCAGGATGTTCTGCGATAGCAATTGCCGATGGTCCGCCAAGGTTGCGATGTTGTCACAGATGACTTTGTCTGTACTTGTGATGTGCTCAGCGACAGTGACCATGACGTCCTCCGGTTGGCGTATTAATAGGTGAGTGGGAGATTTGGTGTTAAGGTTTGGGTGGGTGCCGAGGCTGTCTGTGCAAGGAATGCTGCGTGTTTCTGATTCCGAGCCATCACGAGATAGGTCGCCCGCTGCGGATGGTAGCACGAGACTTGGGCGAAATCAGCTGATGGAGCTATGCGCCGCGCCGAACGTCGCTTAGGGCGTTTGCCGTTTCTCGGCCCAGGTGCGTAGGCCAGGGGGTCGGCAAAGTCGGCGTCTGGGTTGGGGGTTGTTAAGGGTTTTCGGCGTGTTTACGGGGGTGCGGCGCGACTCTCCGGTGACGATAGGTGGTGCAAACGAAACCGCCACTGCTGAGAGGTCGCGCCGCTGTGCCATCAGCCCCCACCACGCCCTTGTCGCGCCAGCCCCTGACCGGGGTGTTCGCCACTGTCCCGGACCCCCGCCGCCGGCGCGGGGTTCGCCACCGCCTGGACGCTGTGCTTGCTTTGGCGGCGGTGGGGGTGCTGGCCGGGTGCCGGACCCTGCTGGCGATCTGGGAGCACGCCCGGGATCTGACTCCCGGCCAGCTACGCGACCTGGGGCTACCGCAAGGTCGGGGTGTGCCCAGCGAGTCGACGATTCGCCGCGCCCTGGCGGGCCTGGACGCCGGTGACTTCGACGCCAGGGTGGCGTCGTGGGTGCTCACCCGCACCGGCACCATAGGCGGCAGGCTGGTGATCGCGGTAGACGGCAAGACCATGCGCGGCGCCAAACCCAAGAACAACAACAGCAGCGGAAACGCCGATGAGGGCGGCGGTGATGGTGGCGGCGGTGCGCCGCACCTGCTGTCGGCCCTTGACCAGGGCACCGGGGCGGTGGTGGCTCAGCAGCGCGTGGCCGACAAGACCAGCGAGATACCCGCCCTAAGAGACCTTGCTGGCACCCCATGACCTTACCGCCGCCGTGGTCACTGCTGACGCACTGCACACCCAGACCGCCACAGCACAGTGGATCATCTCCCACGGCGCCGACTACCTGCTGACCGTCAAGAACAACCAGCCCAGTCTCAGAGCGAAGCTCAAGGCCCTGCCCTGGGCCGAAATCCCCGCCGTCACCGGGTGGACACCTCTCACGGGCGCAGGGTGCGGCGCACCATCAAGGCCGTAGCAACCCCGGCGTGGGTCGAGTTTCCCGGGGTAGCCCAGGTGCTACAGATACGCCGCACCCGCACCAGCAAGAAGAACAACAAGACCAAGCGCAGCACCGAGGTCGTCTACCTCATCTGCTCTGTTCCGATGCAGGACGCCCAGCCCGAGCAGATGGCCGCCTGGACCCGCGGGCACTGGGGCATAGAGAACCGCGTCCGCTGGATTCGGGACGTCACCTATGACGAGGACCGCCACCAGCTGCGTGCCGGCTCCGGACCCCAGGTCATGGCCACCCTAAGGAACCTGGCCATCAGCCTCATCCGCACCATCTACCACGACCCCACCACCAGCATCGCCTCAGCCAACCGCGTCATGACACGAAGACCCGCCAAAGCCATCAAACTCCTAACAACCCCCTAACCATCAAACGACTTTGCCGAGCCCCTGGTGCGTAGGCAGGGGTCGGCAAAGTTGTTGGCCGGGTAGGATGTTGTTAGGGGTTTTCGGTGTGTTGGTGCGGGTGCGGCGCGACCCGCCGGTGACGATAGGTGGTGCTAACAGAACCGATACCGGAGAGGTCGCGCCGCTGTGTCATCATCTACCACTTCTGCCTTGTCGCGCCAGTCCCTTACGGGGGTGTTCGCAGATGTTTGAACTGCACCGGGTTTGATGGAGGGCTTGTTTCCAGTTGGTGGTCACCGCTGCCTCCATGAGCCGGCCCTTGGCCTTAATTACCCGCCGCCGCACCCAGCGCGAGACCACCGGGCGGCGGGGGGCGTAAGGACGACCCCTTGTCAAGGCCCGCAGGCTCCTGCGCACCGGGGCGGGCCTGGTAACCGACAGCGGCTGGGAACGTCTCGAACAACTGTTCGCCGAACCCCAGAACACGCCGGCAGAGGCCGCCTGGGCTGCGCATCAGAAGATCATGGCCGCCTACCGCGCCAAGACCCCCGCCCAGGGCAAGACCCGAATGGAGAAGGTGATGCAGACCCTCAAGACCGGCTACCGGCCACCCAGGCACCTCCAACGGCCCCACCGAAGCAGTCAACGGCCGCCTGGAACACCTACGCGGCATCGCCCTCGGATTCAGAAACCTGACCAACAAGCGCCATCCGCAGCCTCATCCACGCCGGCGGCTTCAGACAACAGCTACTACACCCCTAAACCGGAAGAGCCACATATCCGTCCAAGTCGCCGCTATAAAGGGGACCTGATGGGGTGCACGACCCGGCAGCTGGCTGCCGCCATGGCAACGCCGCTCTGCAGCTGTGTGGCGACCATAAGTCACGACTGGACATCGGCGCCAGTCCTCCTCGGTGGCCTGTGGAAAACTCAGGAGATGATCGGCAGGCTCGTAGGGCGGCACAAAACCTGACAACCACCTGAAAGGCAGACGATGTCTAGGGCGCGGCAACGCCCCGACTGGCGGCTTCCTCGCCTACGGTGGAACCATGTCGCAATCGCCTGCCGGACCATCCGAGCCCACCAACACCTCAGAGTCGGAGCGCTCCGAAGCATCGGGGACGCCGGCGTCCGCAGCCCCCACCCGTGAGCGCTCCCCGCTCGCCCTGGCGGCCCTGGCCGCAGTGGCGGTTCCCGGACTCGACCCGGCGCGCCTGGCACTCCCCCAGGAGCAGTCGGCCGCTCTACGAGTTGTCGGTGTCGTCGACACCCAGGGACGCCACTGGGAGGTGCTGGAAACCCACGACGACGCGACCGGCGCGACCCTGGATGCGGAGGCGGAGGTGCTGCGCCGCATCGGCCGGGTAGTCGACGACGGCCGATTGTCCTTCAACGTACCCCGCCCCGCGGGCACACTGCGCCCCGAGGGCAGCCACATTCAGGTGCGCAGCCACCTGGAGGGACGTCCCATCGACCTGGCCTCGCTGCGCCCGGGCCCGGGGCTGTCGGCGGGGTTGGGTAAGGCCTTGGGCGAGTTCCACGACCTGCCCACTTCTGTGATCTCCGAGGCGGGGCTGCCCGTTTACGATGCCGACGACGTGCGCAGCCGTTGGCTGAACCTGCTCGACGACGCCGCCGGAACCGGCAAGGTGCCGCTGGCACTGCTGGCCCGGTGGGAGGTGGCGCTGGAGGATTCGGCGCTGTGGCGGTTCCGGCCGGTGGTGGTACATGGGGACTTGGCGCCGGAGAACGTGCTGACTGCGGGCGGCGCGGTGGTGGCGGTGCGTGGGCTAGGGCAGGCGCATGTGGGCGACCCCGCCGAGGACATGGCCTGGGTGTACGCCTCGGTGCCCGTGGACTGTCTGGACTCGGTCGAATCCGCCTACGATCTGGCACGTGCGGAGGGCGTGGACCGACACCTGCGGGACCGGGCGGAGCTGGCCAGTGAGTTGAGCCTGGCCCGTTGGCTGATGCACGGGGTGCGCTCCCGCAGTGACTCGATCATTGACGATGCGGTGGCGATGCTGGCGGACCTGGCGGACCAGGTCGGAGATGAGCCCCTGGTGGAGCCGCGCGGGCCGCGCCTGGCCCCCGTGCCCGGGGAGAAGGAGACGGCCGAGCCGGAGGCGACCACCAGCGAGGTAAAGATGGTGTTGGTGGACGATGACACCGAGGACAGTGCCAACACGCAGAATGCGGGCACGCGTGGAGGCGCTGAGGCGACCGCCGATGGGGCCGGCTCGGGAGCGGATCACTGATCCGGCCGGTCGAGCGGCTGACGGATCGCCTCCAGAGTTTGCAGTGAGTTGGCGTCCAACTCGGCCACACGGCCGCCGGGTTCATCGACGTACAGGTATGCGGCTCGGATCTGGTCGGTGGGGATCCCCTGGGCCGCCGACCAGGCGTGCACGTACACGCTGAGCTGATCCACCGGTACGCGCCGGTGACCGGTCTTCCAGTCGACTACCAGATAGTGGTTGCTGCCCAGCCGCTGAAAGACGGCGTCGATGCGGCAGCGCAGAGTCGTGTCGCCGACACTCAGTTCCAGGGACTCCTCGGTGCTTATCAGCTTGTATCCGTCGAGTAGCGGGTGGGTGGCGGCGACATCGAGCCAGCGCTCCACACGCTCGCGGTCGGCGTCGGCGAGAGTGTCCGGGACACCGGCGTCCTCCAGGCTGAACAGGGCGCCGCGGCTGCTCAGGCGCTGCGCGATGGCCTCATGGAAGACGGTGCCCAGGCGTCCGGCGGACTGCGGTTGGGGCGGCAACGGACGGCGCAGGTCGAGTGCGAATTGTTCCGGGTCGTCGCGCAGGTCGGCCAGTCTGGTGGCGGCCAGGTGGGCGGGCAGGCGGACCGAGGGCGTTTGGGTGGCGGCGGCGTCGCGCTCGGCCAGCAGCAGGTCGGCATCCTCCCACCAGCGGGCCATGCGCTCGTCCAGGTCCGTCATGGCGGCGCCATCGGGGTGGGCGCCGGCACCAGGGTCATCGGCACCGCTTTCGCTCATGGCCCGGGTGACGGCCTCGGCGACGGCGATTCGTGCGGCCCGCTCCGAGCCCGGGGCGGTGCTATGTGTCACCGGCCAGGAGGCCTGCGCGACCCCGACGGGGTTGACGGCGTCCTCGGAAGCGTCGGTGAATCCGGGGCCGAACGGGGTGAGCAGCGATTGCCGGTGCAGCTCGGTCAGGAACCGGGACATTGGCCGGACGGTGTTGCCGGTCTTGACCAGGTGAGAGCCGGTCAGCAGCACGTCATGCCGGGCCCGCGTGACGGCCACGTAGGCGAGGCGACGCTCCTCGGCAACCAGGTGACGCCCGAGCGCAAGCCGGTACTGCCCCCCGAGTTCCTTGATCTCCGCCTTCTCATCCCGGCTCAAGTTGATCCCCGGGCCCAGCGGCATCTCCAGGCCGCCGAGTTCGAAGGGCGGCAGCTGGTCCGCGTCGGCGCGTAATGGGTAGGGGAAGGTGCGAACCGAGCTAGTCCAAGAGTTGTCGGACACCATGCCGTCCACGCGGGGTTTGGTGCTGTAGCTGGGGAAAGACGCCTCGGTCAGACCGATGACGGCAACGCAGTCCCATTCCAGCCCCTTGGCGCCGTGGACGGTCATGATCTGTACGGCACCGGGCTCGGGCTCGGCCACAGGGCTCTCCAGTCCCCGCTCCTCCGACTCCGCGTAGTCGAGTAGCTCCAGAAACCCGGAGACGGTGGGCACCTCCACATCGGCTGCGTATTGGTCGGCGGCGGCCCGGAAGGCGTCCAGGGCGCGCCGTCCTATGCGGTTGCCGACGCGGGCGGCGAGTTCCACATCCAGGCCCAGGGCCTGCTCGGCCACGGCCACCAGGTCGGGCAGTGGCAGAGTGAAGGCGCTACGTAGGCGACGCAGCGCCCGGGCGATCCGTACCGCCGCCTGGCGGCCCGCCTCGCTGAGCCCGGCGACCGCCGTGGTCGTCTCAGGACCGCCCGTTCCTGCGGCACGCCGGTGGCCGGGTGTGCGGGCGGCGTCATCCCGGCGGGCGATCTCCTCGATCGCCTCGGACATGGCCGCCTCTTCGAGCTGCTTTGCACCGCCGCCACCTCCGTTTCCAGATTCCGCCTCCTCGGGACGTGTGTGGCCGGCGGGTGCCGCGCCGGCGTCGTCTATCCGCGTGTGAGCGCCGGCGTCGTCGGCCCGGTCGCGGTGGCACACAAGCTCTCGGGCGAAGCGCTGCAAGGCCTGCAAATCGGCAGCACCGATATCGGCTCCTGTGAGCAGACGCATCAGTCGGTCGCCGCGTTCGGGGTCGGCGGCCACGGTCAGCAAAGCCCGCATGTCCGCCACTTCAGGGATGGAGAGCATGCCTCCCGACACCGCCACTTCGTAGGGCACGCCACGCGCTTCAAGAGCTTGGGCCACCGGCGTCATCTGGTCGCGAGTACGGCACAATACGGCGAGCTCCGCCTTGGGGTGCCAGCGCTCCTGCATGAAGTCGGCGACGACGTCCGCCTCCTGCACCGGGTCGGTGAGGAAGGCTGCAAGCACCTGCCCGGCACCCAGGCCATCGGCGGCCGAGCGCTCCTGCAGTTCGCGGACCGGGACGTGGGTGACCTCCGCATCACCGGGCTGGTACTCGGCGTTGCGCAGTGGCCTCGATATGACATTGGCGGCAGCAAGCACCGCGGAGTCGTTGCGCCAGGCGGTGGATAGTTGCAGCACAGGCGTCGCCAGCTCGGGGTTGCCGCCGTCGGCGACGGCCTGCACACCGGAGGGGTTGAAGCGGTCATGGAAGGTGTCCAGCGCGCCGGCGCTGGCTCCACGCCAGCCGTAGATGGCCTGGTTCGGATCGCCAACGGCGGTGACCCCCTGGTCCGCGAATAGGGCGGACAGAAGCCGCACCTGGGCGACGGAGGTGTCCTGGAACTCGTCCAGGAGTATCGCCGAGTACTGCGCCCGCATGGCCGCCACGGCCTCGGGCACGGCTTCGGCGATGCGGCAGGCCAACGCCAGACGGTCGCCGAAGTCGAGCATGCCGTGCCTGAGCTTGTAGTCGCGGAAGTCCTGCACGGCATCGAGCACGCTCAGCCAGGCCTCCATGGCCTCCGCAGTGCCCTTGAAATCGCCGGCCACCCCGCGTGTGGTGGCCAACCCCGTGAACAGCTCATGCAGGTCGGTCAGCTGCTCGCGGGCGTCGCCGATACTTAGCAGATTCGTGGACAGGGCGTTATCCGCCCGCAGGACGGCGGCTATCGCGCTCGCCTTGCTCTCAATGGGCAACGGGGCGGTGCGCCGCTCGAGAATATCGGTGACGATCTGCCATTTGCGGGCCTCGGTGATGAGGGTGGCGTCCGGGTCGGCGCCCACATACAGGCCGTATTCGCTCACGAGCGAGCCGGCGAAGGAGTCGTAGGTGGCCACGGTCGGCTCGGGCTGGTCATCAAGACCGGTGATGACACCGCTGGCGGCCAGCTGGTCCAGGCGGATGGAGACGCGCTCGGCCAGCTCGGCGGTGGCCTTGCGGGTGAAGGTCAGACCCAGGATCTGGTCCGGGCTAACGGCGCCGGCGGCTACCAGGTGGACGACGCGCTGGCTCATGGTGGCGGTCTTGCCGCTGCCGGCGCCGGCGACCACAAGCAGGGGCCGCAGTTCATAGCCGATCACCTTCGACTGTTCCTCGGTGGGTCGGGGCAGTCCGAGTTTCTCGGCGAGGGCTTCGGGGGTGAGGGCGGCGGCGCTCATGCCACGGTCCTCCTTCCTTCGGGGTTGACGGGGCAACTGCCCTTGAAGGAGCATCCTCGGCAGTGCTCGCCGCTACGCGCGGCCAGGGTGGAGCCGGAGATATCCAGTGCGGCCCGGGCGAGCAGTTCGACGTCCCACTTCTCGCCGGTGTCCGGATCAGGGCTGGGCGCGAGGACCATGCCGTTCGGTAGTACCTTCGCGCCGGGGTCGGTTCTACGGGGTGGTGATCCCAACATGGCGAGTCCGGCGCCATCGACCTCATAACCCAGCGCGCCCAGTGCCATCCGGTAGGTGGCGAGCTGCGCGTTGCGTTCCGTCGCCTTCGCTGCGGGCGCCGTTCGTCCGGTTTTGAAGTCGATCACGCGCACGCGCTGCCCCTGCCCGGTAGGCAGCACTCCCTCCTGGGAGGCATCGGGCGGGGCGGCGTCGAGGAACTCCAGGCGGTCCATGCGGCCGCGTATGCGCACGGGCAGGCTTTCGGACCTCATCGGCGCAGGCCGCGAATCACTGCTCGAGAAAACTGCTTCCCGGTCTGCCGCGTCCGCAACACTGAGGGCTGAGCCGGGCACGTCGTCCGTGCTGCAGGCCTCCCGACCGTCCTGCGGCACGGGCAGATTGATACGGACATCAAGTGTCTGCTCAACCAGGGCGGGGGCGGTGACCGAAGCCAGGTAGGCGTCGAGCCGGTCAATCATGTCGCGCACGCGCTGCCGTTCGAGGTTGCCCAGCCAGGTTTCCGGGTAGCCCAGCTCCGGCAGCGCCTCCTCCAGGGCCTGGCGTAGCGGCTGGCCGCGCAGACCCTCCTGTTCGGCGCGCTCGGCCAGGCCGTGCACGAGGATTCCGACTCTCTGGGCGTCGCTGGTGCCGGTGCCGCCGCCGTTGCGCTGGAGGAACCACTTCAGCGGGCATTTGGTGATGGCGTCCACGTCGGAGGGACTGATGCGGATCTCCTGGCCCGCATCGACCAGGGGCGTCATTGAGGTCGCCTGGCTCAGACCGGCCCAGTTGGCGGGGTCGGCGGCGCTCACGCCGGCGCGGGCGAGCGCTGCCAGTAGCTGTTCGGCCTGCCGGCCACGAGCTCGGGCAGCGTCCTCGGCCCCGGCCAGACGGCCCGCGACGGCTGCGGCGCGCAGTTCCCCGACGAGACCGGGCAGGGTCAGGTCGTCGAGGTCTTCAGCAACCTCGAGTTCGCCCTCCTCGTTGAAGATCTTCTGCTCGGCCGCGGCGGCAACCTCAAGCAGAAACGGTGAGGGCGCGGCGTCGGCATCTGCGGCGGCGGTAACCACCAGGCGGCGGCCGGCGCGGGAGATGGCCGACAGGAACATGCGGCGCTCATCGCCGCGTACCTGTCTGCGAGCGGCGACCGGATCCTGCACCCCTGCCTGTGCGCTGCCGACCCCCGTTGGCAGGCGGTCGGTGATGGCGTCGACCAGCAGGCCGGAGCGGGTCACGCCGTCGCGCAGTCGTAGGTCGGGCCACGCGTCCCGCTCGACCCCGGCTACTACCACCACATCCCACTGCTCCCCGGCCGCGGCGGCGGGGGTGAGGACGGCGACTCCGGGTGGGCGGATGCCCTGCGGGGCCACCGTGTCCGAGGGCAGTACCTCCGCTGCGAGCTCGTTCAAGAAGTCTCCTGCCGCGGCCCCGGGGTGGCGCTCGGCCCACACTTCGGCACGTTTGAACAGTGCAGTGACCACGTCCAGGTCGTGCTCGGCCGCCTCGGCCATGAGCGCGGCGCTGCGCGGTGTATGCGGTGCCAGCGCCATGGTGCGCCAGGACTCCGCGCAGTCCGAGGCCTGCCAGGCCGCCCACATGAGCGACTCGACGTCTACGCGGCGGTTGTCCTCCCGCGCGGTCTCGACCACGCCCTTCAGCGCGGCGACGACGCGGGCAGCACGTTCCAGCCTCGCGACCTGTTCCGCCAGAGGCTCGTCGGCGAGTTCCTGGACCAGGGCGGTGGCGGCCTCTGGAGTGGCCAGGACGCCGAGCAGGTTCTCATCGCGTCCGGCCTCGGCGGGGCGGTCGGCGCGCAGACGACGACGCAGCCGGCGCAGGTCCAGGTTGGTAAGCCCGATCAGGGGGCTGGTGAGCAGTTCGAAGGCGGTGGCCCATTCCGGGGGTGAGTCTGCGTCACCGAGTCCGCCGGCCAGCGCGGCCCGGCAGGCGTTGATGATGGCGGCCGCGGCGGGCTCGGCGCGTAGGAGGACTGCGGGCGTACTGGAGTCGAGAGGCACGCCGTGATGGCGCAGTTCACGGCTGACCGCGCGAGCGGTGCCTGCTGAGCGAACGATCACCGCCATCTGGTCCCAGGCGGTGTTGTGGTGGACGTGCTCGCTGCGCAGGATGCGGGCGATCTGGGCGGTCTGCTGCAAAGGTCCGGAGGCGATGAGCGTCTCGACGCCGCTGGGGGCGGCGCCTCCTGCGCCGTGGGGGTACTTGATGTTCTCGGGGAGTTGCGGGTGGCGATGTGTGGCGGTGCCGGTGATGGGGATGCGCTCTGCCTGGGCGGCCCACACCCGGGCCAGCTCGGGCGTGCCGCGGTGGACTGCGTCCAGTGTGAGCCGCTGGGCGGCCAGTCCGGAGCGATCCTCCGCGGCGTTGAGCAGGCTGGGGTTGCCGCCGCGGAACACCTCGACGGCAACGTCGGGATCGCCCAGGGCGACGATCTGGGCGCGGTGACCGTCGGCGTCGGGCTCGGAGAGCGCCACCAGTAAGCGGGCGGTAGCAGCAGTGCAGTCCTGATAGTCATCGACGATGACAACGTCAGGAATCGGACGGGGCACCAGCACGCCGTCGGCCTCCCAGGTGGCCAGAACCTCGCGGGCGCGATCCTGCAGGCGGGCAGTATCCATCTTGCGTACGGCGGAACGGTTGGCGGCACTGGGACGGCCCTGCGCATCCCAGGTGCGCAGCAGTTCGGCGGCGCGCTTCCAAATGGGGACATCGAGTTCCGCTCCGAGTTGAGCGAGCCGGTCCGCACCGATGCCGAGTTCACCGGCACGGGCCAGCAGGTTGCGCAGCTCCGTGCGGAAGGCGTGGGATTCGATGGCCTGGGCGGGCAGCTCCCCCCAGGAGGTGCCCCGGAGCAATCCGGCCAGTGCGGCATCCTCCTCCGCCCCGGCGAGCAGCACCGGGGCGGGCAAGGGATCAGGCCGCTGGGTCAGCGAGGTCTGCAGGATCGTCAGCGCCAGGGACGCGGGGGTGCGTACCCGGACCGTGCCGGAGGAGGCGCCGGCAAGGCTGAGCAGGTGGGAGGCGCGCTCGCGCAGGCGGTCGGCGCGGGCGCGTGTGGGGGCGAGCAGGACGGCTTCCTGGCGGCGGGTAGTCACTGCCTCGATCAGCAGGCGCAGGGCGGTGGTGGTCTTGCCGGTTCCGGGGGCTCCGAGGACCACCAGGTTCGTACCGTCCGCGGCGCCGGCGAGTACCCGAGCGGCGGAGGCGTCCGGCGCGGGCAGCGGGGGCTGCCCGAGCGGAGGCAGGAGGCGAGGGGCGCCGACGGAACTGGTCATGAGCCCATCTCATCACGTAGGTACGACACGAACTGAGAACCCTTGGCGGCACCTGAGCCTCAGATCGTCGCTGACGCCGCAGCCATGGTGTCCGCGCGGCGCGAAATGCCCGGTACTCCTGCGTTCAGGCGGACAGACGGGGGCCGCGACACCCGTAGGATCAGGACAGATACCCCACCGCGGTCGTCCGCACGCTGGCGGGCAGCCCCGGTCCTGATTGAAGGAGCACCCATGCAGGTCACCATTGGAATAAAGCACTCCACGCGCGAGCTCTCGGTGGAGACCTCCGCCTCCCAGGAGGAGGTCCTCGCGGCCGTGGCTGACGCCGCCACCTCCGCGGTCACTCTGACCGATGACAAGGGCCGCAAGGTGTTCGTCCCGGCAGGTTCGCTCGCTTACATCGAGGTTGGCGAGTCCTCTCCCCGCCGCGTCGGCTTCGGCATCTGACCCCAGTCCGCTTCTCCCCCTCCGCCGAGTTCAGTTGATGTAACCATTGTCATGTCTCATAGCTTCTGGCAGTGCGAGAAGGCATGAGAGATCTCAGGGACGCCGGGGGATAACGCGTGAGATCAGGCTTTCCAAGCGTTTGAAGATCGTGAAGTTCATTCCCTCCCAGTCCGAGACCGCCCAGGCGTTTTGCGAGCGTATGGATGTGTCTGAGCGCAGCTTCTACCACATCCGCTCGCGGTGGCGAGAAGAACAGAGTATGGAGTCAAACCGGTCGGCCCTACGCGCCCCACACCGCCCAGCCCGCCGCTATGTGGCCGACGTGTAAGTCGCGGTGGCGGCTTTTCACGCCGAGCTGACCGACCAGGGCCTGGAGGCCGACGGCACTACCATCCACTTCCACCTACAGCAGCAATGCATAAGTCTCCTACCCGGTGTCGCCGCCATCAACCCTATCCTTGCTCTCAAGACCTGTCGCGTGTACAGCGGTTCAAACGCCCCCGCTCCTCCTACACCAGCTTCGCCCGGTCCAGGACATGCCAGCTGCGGCAGCTGGATGCCTTCGAGGCCGACCGGGCCAAGGCCGTCTACCAGATCATCGACGACGCCTCCCGACTCTGCATCGCCATAACCACCCGGGGGGAGGGCGGATAACCCCACTGACACCATCGGCGTACTCAGCCGCCATGACCCAGTACGGGCCGCTCGTATCGGTCCTGACTGACAACGGGCCGGCCTGCAACACCCACGATGAGGTTACCTGTCCGAAACAGAGCTGTACGGGGCGTCCCTTGACGTGTTGTCAAGCCCCGGATCCCGCCGGGCCTCCGCCTCATCCGAGTACCCCGCTCCCGCAATTCTCGGAGTACTTACCTATGTACCAGTCCCGACAGTGCTCCTTCCGTGCGTTCGCTGCATCCATCAAACCCCGTGCGATTCAGCCCGGGCGAACCTCACGGCGAACAGCACCGACGCCGTCAGAGTCAGTCCGGTCAGGATCAGGCAGTTAAGGTGCAGCCCGGACAGGAATGCATCCGATGCTGAGGCCCATAGGCTCTGCCGGGCGGCATCGGGAAGGGTAGCGGCGACCTGCTGAGCCACCATGATCGAACTCTCCGCCCCGGTCAGTCCGGGCATTTGCGCCATCACCGGCTCCATCTGTGTCTTGTACACGTAGGACAGAATCGAGCCGAGAAGAGCGACCCCGATTGTGCCTCCAACCTCCCGGATTGAGTCGTTGACTCCGGACGCGACACCGATTTCGTCGCTCGGCGCCGCAGACAGGATGATGTCGGTGGCCGGCCCCTGAGCAAGCCCCAGGCCCGTGGCCATGAAGACCATGGCCGGCACCATGACTACCCAGTACGAGTTGGTGGCGTCGGCGAAGGACACGATCCAAAAACCGACCCCCATTAGCGCGATCCCGGTCGGGACGCACCGCCCGGTCCCAAAGCGGCGGGCCAGTATCGGAGCCAGTGGTGAGACCGCACCCATCACGGCCGCGAATGGCAGAATCGCCAGCCCGGCCTGCAAGGCACTATACCCCCGTACGGCCTGGAAGTAGATCGTAATCGCGAACGTGAACCCGAACAGCGAGAAGAATGCGAGGCCGATCGCCGAACTGCAGGTGGCGACATTCGGCGCCCGGAACAGGGTCAGGTCCAGTAAGGGGGACTCGACGCGGAGCTCCCAAGTGATGAACGCCCAAGCCAGCACGGCCGACGCGGCAAGTCCACCCAAGATCGGGGCACTGGTCCATCCTATCTGCGGGCCCTCAATGAGTGACCCGACGAACAGGCCCAGAGCAGAGATCGCTAGGACCACCCCAACGCCATCGAAGCGTCCCAGGTCGACACCCCGGGACTCCGGGACCAGCAACGGCGACGCCGCGGCGACCGGGAGCACGATCGCGATGTTGATCCAGAACAGGGCTGGCCAGCTAAAGTGTTGCAGGAGCAGCCCGCCCACGACGGGACCGAGGGCGATCCCAAGACCGGCGGTCGCCGCCCACAGCCCCACCGCCAAGGCATGGTGCTTAGTACCCTTGAAGATGATCGAGATCAGCGACAAGGTCGCCGGGAATACCAACGCCGCGCACAGGCCGAGCATCACGCGCAGCCAGATCAGGGTCGTGACGCTAGTCGCAAGGGCCGATGCGGCTGAGACCACGGCGAAGCCCAGCAGGCCCGTGATCAGCACCTTGCGCCGTCCGATCCGGTCACCGAGGTAGCCAGCCGGCAGCATGAGTACGGCGAACACCAGGGTGTACGCATCGACGGTCCACTGCAACTGGGATGTGGACGCGTGGAATGCCCGGCCCAGGGTCGGGATGCCCACATTGATGATGGTGTTGTCCATCACACCGACCAACTCTGCCAGGCAAAGTACCAAAAGGGCGACGAACGCACCCCGCGAACGTGCCGATTGCCGGGGGGAATCAGTGATCACCATGATGGCCTCGCATTTCAGTCGAGAAGGGGGGAAGGGAAAACTGCGGGTGCTCCGAACTATCGGTGAGGTATGCCGCCAACTCGCGGAGGCGGCCCGCCGGGTGGTCGTGAAGGGGGTCGACCACCAACCGAAGCCCGCCCGGGGCCGTAGCCCGGCCAGGCCGGCCAACGCTGTTCTCAAGCTGGTAGATCAGGTCGTCCAGATCGGTTCCCTCGACGATGATCGGCGAGGTCGGCGTTAGCGCAGCCCGGGCTGGTGGGACCGGCGCTACGGGAGTCTTCCATAATGGCTGTCGGGCTACCCGCAGCCGGTGAGCGGTCGCCTGGAAAGCCGAACGCAGCTCCGTCTGGCCTCCGTCAGTGCCTTGGTCGGCGGCCATCGTAATCAGCTGCCGTGCGGCCCACAGGGCACCGTCTGCGCCTAGCGCAGTGAACGGGCGGGACTCAGGGGCGTCCGACGAAGGCTGGACGGTGACCTGCAGGTAGCCGAGTACCTGACGAGCGTCGGCGACGTCGGAGGCTCGGGCGACAACTAGGGAGACTGACGCCTCCACCGGGTGGACTGGAGCCCCCAACTGCTGTGACCACACCTCCGCCATCTCAGGCGCCACCACGGCATTCACTCCACCGATAAGAACATGGTCAACGGTGCCTGTGCTCAGTACCTGCTCAGCGCAGCGCACTGCGGCGCCAAACGACGACAGGTCGGTGTCAACGACGTAATTGGTCCCACGCAGGTCGAGGCTGTTGCCCACACGGCCGGCGACGATGTTGTCCATGTAGCCAGGCAGCGCCGCTTCGGTTGTCGCATCCGGTTCTGCCATCAACGCGCCGTCGAGGGCCGACCGCCACCCCTGCAGGACAGCGCCTTCTACGCCGCATTCTGATCCCGTGGTCTCCAGCAGTTGCTGGAACTCGATTGCTCGGATCCGTTCATTGCGGTGTAGCGATGCCTCAGAGCCGGATGCCGTGGCGACCACGGTCGCGATCCGGTCGGGCCGAGCGACTGTACGCCCCGACATCAGATTCGCCTGGCGCAGTGCGTGCAGACTCGTGGTGAGGAAGAGCTGTTGGGCACGGTCGGTCTGATTCAGGGTACTGGGTGGAATCTTGACGTCGCGGAGCGGGAAGCGGAAGTCGTCGGCCACACCAGTTGACGGGTCCGACAGTGCAGTCCAGGCCCGCTCAAAGGTAACCGAGTCGGGCAGTCCATCACTGGCGGGCAGCCCAGGTAGCAGAACAGAAGCCCCAACTACGGCCAGCCACTGTTCTGTATCTGGCGCTGTTAAGGCCAGCTTCGGATCTGCAGCCAGCGCCTTGTGATAGCCGAGGTCGAACTGCTCGACTAGGACCGACGAGTCCACCCCGCCAAATCCGAACGCGTTTGCCATCGCCCGCCGTGGGTGGCCTGGGTGCTGTGTCCACTCGCCGCCCTCGGGTAGCAGCCGCAACACGCCGCCTTGCTCGACCAGGCCGTGATTCGGACCCTCGACCCCGAAGGTCGGGAAAAACCGCTGGTATTCGAAACTCAGCAGAATCTTCACCAGGTTTGCGATCCCGGCTGAGGGGAAGCCGTGCCCGATGAGAGCTTTGCCAGAGCCGATCGTCAACGGCTCACAGCGGCCGTCCTGCGCTACCAGCTGACCGATGGACTCGATCTCCGTAGTGTCGCCCGTCGGCGTCCCAGTCGCATGGACCTCCACGTAATCAAGGTCTCGTGCGGTGAGCCCCGCCTGGCCCAGTGCCGCACGCATCGCTGCCACTTGGCCACGAGAAGAAGGCGCGTAGATCGCCTTTCCCGCACCATCAGAGCGGGTCGCGACGCCTCGGATCACTCCGACCACCGGATCTCCGTCGGCAAGGGCCCGGTCCAGTCTCCGGAGCACTACCGCCCCTGATCCCTCACCCGGGATCAGGCCGTCGGCGGTATCGGACAACGGATAGCTGCCTTTGCCTGAGAGCCCACCGATCTTGGCGAAGGAGACGTTCCCGGCAACGCCCATGTTGGCCATGGCTCCGACCGCGACCACCAGGTCCAGATCGTCACGCAGAAGAGCGGCTACCGCTACATCAACCACCAGCAATCCGGAAGCACAGGCGCCGTCAACCAGCGCCGAGCCTCCATGGATCCCGACGGCCGAGGCCACCACAGGCGCCAGAGCGCTGGCCAAGACCTGCCGTGGTGCCGGGAGCACGGGCCCGAACCGCCGATCCGCGGCGCTCGACCAAGCAGTCGTCCAGATGTCAGGAGTCGTACCATCCGGTGCCCCCAGGGAGTGCAGCAGGGAAGCACAGTGACGGTCGGCGCGATGCCGCAACGAGTAGTCGGCGAGCTGCTCGTCTCCCAGCATGTTCCCCAGGTATAGCTCAGCGCGAGCGGCACGGAGCCGTTCCCGGTCGAACCCGGCCGCGGTCAGCGCTTGCAAGGCGGCATCGATCGCGAAGAGCTGGGTGCGGTTCGCCTGGGCGATCGTCTTCTGCTGTTCGGGGTCCAGTGCGTACGGGGTCGGGTCGAATCGGTAATCGTCCACGAAGCCGCCCAGGGTGCAGTAGGTGCGCTCTGGGGCGTGCCGGTCCGTGCTGTAGTAATCATCACGGTTCCAGCGTTCAGGCGGGGTCGGGGAGATCCCCAGCCGACCTTCTTGCAGGTTGCGGCGGTACTTGGCCAGTGAGGTCGAGGTTGGCGGCAGGACGCAGCCGGCACCGACGATGGCGATCGGAATCAGCGTGGGCTCAGGATCGATGTGAGATGACATGGCTTACTCCAGATGGTGTCGGGTGGCTCGACGTCCAGGGGTCCGGATCGACGCGGGGATCCGCCGTGGCCGTGCAGATCACGTGGTCTGGAAACACCGTGATACTGGCGCGCGCTCGGCGCTGGATTCTGACCGCCGGCTGGTCGGACCCGAACCGCAGGGTTCCGGCGGGGTCGTGGGATTGTGGCGCGATAACGTGGAACCGGCCACGGCCGTAGCTGGGACGACCGTAGAGCTTCCCTAAGGATTCGAGGAGAGTCCAGTAGACCGTCGGCCGGTCCGGCAAGTCTGCCTCTCGGAGAACCGAACTGGCCAGCAGGTGTTCATCGATGCCGAACAGGTACGGGGCTGATGCGGCGCTGATCGTCGCCCTGCGCTCAATGTCGACTGAACAGCGCGACTGGGACAGGACCGCAACGGAGTAGTCCCGGCAATGCGACACCGACACCTCAACTAGCTGGTTACGCTGTCCGTCCACGACGATGGGCCGTCCGATCTCCTCGGTGGCACCGGCCTCCTGCCGCACCAGGCGCGGCCCTACGGCAGCAAGGCGGTCGACGCTCAGGACAAGGTCTTGCAGGCACAGTCGTCCAGTCAGCCACTGCGCCCTACGGCCCGGATGGCGCAACCGGCTCAGTCCGTTGGTCTCGCAAAGAAGCGGCCAGCCACGGGTAGGATCCGAGCCAAGTATCGCCAGAGACTTCCCATCCGACACCGGCCGTACCCGCCCTCGCAGCCCATTACCGATCCTGACGTCGAACATCTCGGCGAACGGTTGCTCGCTACGCCGCAGTATGAGCGAGGCTACGACGCACAGCATGCTTGTTCATCCTTTGCAGAAGAATCCGGTCAACCTCGATCAGAGGGGTCCCATCAAGGTCGGCAACGCGAAGCCGCATCGCGTACTCGCCAGGTCCCTCCGGCTCGACCTCGGCGTACCCCACCACCTCCGTCCGTCCGGCTGCGGGCTGCCGGATGACCGCGCCCGACACGTTGACGGGGACCACATGGTCACCGAAGCGGTGGAAGACATCAATCAGCCCCAACCGGCCTACGTTGTCAATCAACAACGGCTCAGTACAGAAACTGGCGGCACCCTCAGGCAGCAGCGGACGAGTGTCGGTGGACAGGTCGAACAACCCCACCAAAACGCCGTCGCTGGTACGCCAAGACTCCCGCAACATGCGGAAGGCGGGCCCGAAGGCGATGATGGGCTCGGCAGCTGCATAGTAGAGCCCGAGATCGATCTGAGTCTCCCTGTCGGTCATCAACCGGCCCCAGTCATACGGACAGTTAGACATCGGACGCTGAGGGATGAAGACTGCGTGAGAACGCTGGCGTCCGGGCATCAGAACGACACCTCCGGGGCTCACCACGTCAGCCCGGATCGAAGTCTCGACGCGATCGGGCTGCGCCATAGATACCGTGATTTCCAGGTCACAGACCCGGCCTTCTGGGCACTTGACAAAGTTCTGGAACTCCGCAAGTTCGATCATCAGGTCGCTACGTCCGGTGGCCAGCCGCGCGGCCTCTGCCATCGCCTCCACGTGGAAAACACCGGGAAGTGTGGGCGTGCCCTTCACTAGGTGATCGGTAAGCATCCCATCAAGCCGCGGGTCGAGGCGGCGGGTGAACACCTGTTGAGTCGCAGATTGCTGAGACCGGGTCTCGATCATCGGGAAAGCCCCTGGGTCCACGATACTGCTGTAGCTGATCGGCTCGGCGATTGCCGTACGGTCGTCGGTCAGGCAGCTGAGCGCTGAACGCGGCTCGTTAGTGCCGAGCGGACCAAAGATCATCACCTGGGAGTCGGACCCTCCGCCCGAAAGCTCGCGAAGGAAGTGCCGGCAGCCTTCAGCCAAGGGCATGTAACGCAGCCCGCGCTGCTGCTCCTGGACCTCCTGGACACTGTGGTGCGTGGCCATACCGACCTCGGCCCATGCGGTCCAATCGATGGCCACCACCTGCGTAGTCGGGCAGCAGCGGGAGAGCTGGCTGCACAGAGCTGAGACGGCGGCCGCACCGGCGGTGTACTCGGTCTGCCCGTCCATTCCAAACCGTCCCGAAATCGATGTGAAAGCCACGAGGAAGTCGAGGCTGGCCGGGTGCGCCGCGCGCAGCAGGTGGTAGAAGCCCTGGAGCTTGGTCTCGACCACTTTAACCGCTAGCGGATAACTCTTTTTCGGTAGCTGCCCCAGCGACTCCAGCCCAGCAGCGTGGACGATGCCCCGTATGCCACCGTGCCGCGAACGGATGTCGGTAAGCGTCTGAGCCACCTGATCAGCATCGTTCACGTCGCAGGTGAGATACTCAATGGGAACAGAGTTTGCGGAGAGTCGGCAGAGCGTTCGCCACAGCTGCCTGTCGTCTGCAATCTTACGGAACCTCTGGCGCAGTTCTACGGGGCGGCTGGCAAGGTGATCGCGGTGCAGTGCAGCCATGATCTCGGACTGTGCTGCGGAGAAGTCCTCGTCACTTAACTCGAGGTAAGGCTGGGAAACGGGATCATCGATCCGGGATCGGCCGAGGATGACAACTGGGCTGGGGCGTCCGGTCATAGATGCCAGGTCACTGCTGGCGAACGCGAGTGCGCACTCTAAGGCGATCCCGCGGGACCCGCCGGTGAAGACGACTGCTCCCTCTCTCACGTCACGGCGATCGGGGGCTGGCGGGACCGGCGTCGGAATCACTTTGATGACGTGGCGCTGATCACCCAGGTAGCTGACCTCGTCATCTTCGGCCCCTGTGGCAAGCTCAGCGACCAGCTTATCGGCTGCCGAGAGCCCACAAGAGCTGTCGACGTCGACTAAGCACAGGCTGAGCTGGGGCAGTTCCTTAGCGAGACTCTTGACGAAGCCGATGCTCATCGCCCCCAAGGTGTCGCCGGCCGATGCAAGCTTGAGGCCGTACCCGCCTCCGCAGTTAGTAAGGACTGCGACCACAGCCCGGTCTGCCGCCGAGTCCAGGTCATCAAAGTACTCCTGGCACACGCTGAACACCTGGGCGTATTGCCGGTGCCAGGCCAGCGAGAAGTCGGCCGTGTCGAGCTCTAGGGCGTCTCGGAAGGGTCCGTAGCCGGCGAGGTCGATGATCCCATCGCGCGGTCCGCAGCGACGGTGCTCGGCGGCCAGCTCGGCGACCATAGCGGCCTGGGCGGCGTCGGCGGCGGAGTCCGGCGCCGGCACCGCGCTGACCCAGACATCGGCTCCGGCGGCTTCAAGAAGACTCCTGGTACGGTCCGTGAGGTCTTGGTCGGTGGCGGGGAGCAGGAGCAGCCGAAGGCCGTGCAGGTCTCTGGGAGTGCCCGGGGACTGGGCCAGATCTCGTACCAGTGCCCGCGGCACGTACCGCATCGCGACCTCCGGTTCACTGGCCTGCGGCTCGGGCTCGACAACCTCAGCAGGTGCCACTGCCAGAGCAAGACACTGCGCCA
>NZ_JAUMUL010000002.1:11487-140236 GCF_030530635.1 Actinomyces sp. | reverse complement strand
ATACCCCGTCGCCGACACCACCGCCGACACCAACTCAGTCACCAACACCTCAACGTCAGAACCAGCACCGGTAACAGCATGATCGGTCTCAACAACCGCAGCAGAAGCAGGAACCGCAACCGGAACCCGATCAGACACAGGAGATGGCTCGGGCTCGACAACCTCAGCAGGTGCCACTGCCAGAGCAAGACACTGCGCCAGCTGCCTAATAGTGCCAGCACCAGTAAGATCCACAGACTCCTCGGTCACCCCATGAGCAGAACCCACAACAGCAACCACCTGAGCCCGCTTCACCGAATCAACCCCAAGATCAGCCTCCAAGTCCAGATCCGGCTCCACCACCTCCTCCGGATACCCCGTCGCCGACACCACCGCCGACACCAACTCAGTCACCAACACCTCAACGGTGTCAGAGCCGGTCGTTGAGGTGACGCTGACAGTCGTTGTAGAGGTTGCGGTGTCTGCGATCGGCTCGCTGTCGACGTGGCCGATCCGCTCGTGCAGCTGATTAATGCTGCACGACAGGTTGCCGAAGTCCGGGCCGTACTCCGACCGCAGACGGCTGCTCAGCCGCTGTCGCACCAGCGGGACGAATCCGATACGGTCCAGGGTCGTGTCGACCGGGAGAGCAAAGCGCGGGTATCCGGTGACCTCGCTTACTAAGCGCACGACGTCGCACGTAGTCCCTGGTGCGGTCGGTTGCAGGTGTGCCGGGGGGATCCCCAGGCTGGTCAGGTAAAGTCGCACCTGACGTTCATCCTCGACAGCAGGACGTTGTCGCGAATCCATCGGGACGCAACAGGCGTCGCTGGCACCACTCTCGATGATCCCGGACAGAACAGCACTTGGACCAGCCTCGACGAAGTCCTGAATGCCACGCTCGGACGCCTTGGCTAGCAGGGCTCCGAAGTCAAACGGCTGCACCAGTTGGACCGCGAGCAGACCCGCCAGATCCGTGGGGTCGTCGAGCATATCACCGGTGACACTCGACACGACACTGATCGACGGCCGATGGAAGGTGAGCTCCGCCAGGCGGGAACGCAACGGGTCTACGCAGGAACGGAGCATCGGAGAGTGGTAAGCGTGAGTCACCCGCAGTCTAGTGACCTGCAACTGGTGAGCCTGCGCAGTCTGAGCGAACGCGGCAATCGAGGCCTCCGATCCAGAGACAACGCGCTGTGTGGCAGAGTTGGCGATAGCTTCGCAGATGTCTCCCGAGGCTATGGCCAACAACAGAAGATGCCGGTATATCCGTTCCTCCTGCTCGGTTCGGACCCGAACCGCCAGCATCGTGCCACGCCGTTCGGCGGGGATCTCGGAGACAACCTCGGCTCGCGCCATCACCCCAGCTAAACCGTCCGCGAAGCTGAGAACGCCACTGGCCACATACGCCGCGTACTCGCCGAGGCTATGACCGATGATGATCTTCGGGGGAGCAGCGATAGTCAGCAGCCGACGGTACTGGGCAATGCTCGCGGTGAAAATCGCGCACTGCATGGCAGTGGGCTGCGATAGCGTGGCTGTCGTAGCACCGTGGTCCGTGTAGATACTGGACGACAGCGGACTCCCGTACCGATCCTGGTACAGGGCGTCGGCCTCATCGAAGACCGCGGCGACGGTGAGGTCGCTCCAGCGTAGATCTATCAGCTGGTTGAGGTATTGGCTGCCATGGCCGGGAAAGACGACTCCATAGGCGGGCGAGGCTTGAATCTGAGACAGGAAGAGTCCTTCCCGCCGCAGCGCTCGACGCTGGTTGGTAAAGCTAGTCTGATCGGTCAACATGTCAGACGATCCCCTTCTCGCGGGCGGCGGTACTGATTACAGAGATGGCGTAGTCAAGGTCCCGATCCTCCAAGATCGACGTCACCGTTGCTCGGAAGCGGCTCCTGCCCTTCGGTACCGCCGGGAAGGCAGCGACCGACAAGAACACGCCCTGGTCTCGCAGCTCTCGTGTCATCTGCATGGCCAGGTTCTCGTCACCCACTGGGATCGGCACGATCGGCGCGACTCCCGAGGTGATTTCGATCCCCTGGTCCATGAGTCCTTGGCGGAATGCAATGGTGTTAGCCCAGAGACGCTTGCGCAGCTCCGGCCGCGTGCGGATAGCGCGAAGCGCCGCGAGCGCACCGCCGATCAGGACCGGCGATGGGCTAGCGTTGAAGATGTACCCGTGGGCGGAGTGCCGGACATAGTCACATACCTCGCGGCTGGCGGCGATGAACCCGCCCGAGGAGCCGAACGACTTGCTCAGCGTCCCCATCAGAATATCTGGTGTGATGCCGAAGTGCTCGCAGCTGCCGCGACCAGTCTCACCGAAGACCCCTATGCCGTGCGCATCATCGACCATCAGCATCGCGTCGTAGCGCTGGCACAGCTCCTGGATGTCAGGCAGGGGCGCCAGATCCCCATCCATGGAGTAGACACCGTCAACGACTACCAATCGGCAGTCATAGTCCTGGGTGCGGCGCAGTATGTACTCCAACTTCAGCATGTCGTTATGAGGGAAGATCCGCAGGTCCGCTCCAGACTGGGCGCAGCCATCACTGATACTCTGGTGGTCGAGTTGGTCGGCGATGTAGACGACGCCTGGTCCCCCCAGCGCCGAGAGTGGGGCGACATTGGCCAGGAAGCCTGAACTGAACAGGACGACGTCATCGAAGTTGAGCCACTCGGCCAGTTCCTGCTCAAACTCGCGGTGCAGGACCGTGGTCCCATTGTGGAGCCGAGCACCGCAGGTGGACAGTCCGTACTGCCGGAGCGACTGCTCTGCTGCAGCCATCACATCGGCGTCGACACTGAGACCAAGGTAGTTGTTAGACGTCAGCATGATCACGGAGTCTCCGGTGGGGAGGGTGGCAGTGTTGCGCTGAGCGTTGGCGAGAGCATGCCCGTACGGGTAGTTGCCGCTCGCCATCCCATCGCGGACTGCCGTCGAGACCTGGTGGAAGCGGCGTGCATAGGTGGTATTGATCATCAGGGGTCCAAAAGTCGCGACTCGGGGCAAACTCGTGACGACGTTACCTGATACCCGAGGAAGCCGGGCCACACGGCCCGGCGGCCAGCCTGACAGTACCGGTCTTGCGTCACACGACTGCGTTCATTTTGTAGGAAGCGCTACTATCCTATACTCCAGACCATAAGTCCCGCAAGAGACATCCGGGGCTCACGACCTTCCAGATCCCGCTCCGCCTTGCCATGATCTAGGCGACGAGCCGCCTCTTTATGGCGACACACAACCCTTCAGGCGGCACTCAACACTATTGTGACTACATGTAGAGAGTGTTACTATCGACACATGGTACCGAGAATGGCCGAGGACGCACGAGGACCCGTACCCCTGTCGGTTCTGTCGCAGAGGTCTGGCATGCCGGTGGCGACGATCAAGTACTACATCCGCGAAGGACTGATACAGCCGGGCCAGGATCTCGACACGGACGGTGCCCGCACGCTGGAGCAGTTACGGCTCATCCGGGGACTGGTGCACATTGTCGGGCTATCGATCCGACAGGTGCGGCAGATCCTCAAACTGATCCACCGCCCGGACCTGAACCTGGCCGACATGATGACCGACGCAACCGTCGTTCTGCCACTAGCGGGAATACGGACCGGACGCGAGAAGGAGACGACCGACCTAACCGCGGCACGGACCGCTCTGGCGGAGTCCGGCTTCAGCGATCTACCCGACGCCCCGTACGTGGATCAGCTGCTTGAGGCCATGACGCTGGCTGACGAGTGCGATGTCGGCATGGACGCCGAGCACCTGGCGGCATACGTGAAGGCAGCACGCGAGTGCGCCAAGGCCGACTTCCTCGACCTCCCGCTGGACACCCCGAGCCAGGCGGCCCAGACAGCGGTGCTCGGCACTGCGATCTACGCCCCGATCCTGATCGGCCTAAGACGACTGGCCCACCGCGAGCTCGTCCAGAAGCTCTCACCCACACCTCACTAGGAGTACTCGGAGTACTCGGATTACTAGGAGTTAGGAGTAAGGACATGACTGCTGCCCAGAACACAGCCGGTGGCACCATCGTGGTCGCCCAGTACGGCCGCTTCGGCTCACCCAAGGAACTGACCGTCGTCGACGCCCCCGCCCCATCGGCGGGGCCGGGAGAACTCATAGTCAAGGTCACCGCGATCAGTGTCAACCGAATCGACACCAGCGCCAGGGCCGGGCGAAGCAAGTTCATGACCGGTCGCCGCATGCCCCAGCCGACCGGGCTGGATTTCAGCGGCGAGGTGACCCAGGTCGGCCAGCAGGTCTCCGGCTTCCGCCCCGGGCAGCAGGTGTGGGGATTCCTGGGCACAGACCAGCTCGGCAAGCACGGCACCGCTGCCACCCAGATCGCCATCAGCGCCGACCTGGCAGCTCCAGCTCCGACCTCCCATGGTCTTGCCAACCTGGCTGCGCTCCCCTTGGTGGCCGTGACGGCGTGGCAGACCCTGGAGGAACTGCAAGTCAAGGAGGGCTCCCGCCTGCTGGTTGTAGGCGGCGCCGGCGGCGTGGGCAGCACCACGGTCCAGGTCGCCCGGGCACGCGGCGCGGCGGCGGACACCATTAGCTCGGCGCGCCACCAGGAGCTACTGCAACGACTCGGTGCCGGGTCTCGATTCGACCCCGACCCGGCCCAGTGGTCTGGGCTTGCCGGCTGCTACGACGCGGTCCTGGACACGACGGGCAAGAACCTGTGGGCCCTGCGCCGTACACTCACACGCTCGGGCCGAATGATCACGATCTCGCCCGCCGGCATGGCCACGAGCATCATCAGCAAGGTCCTTCCGGGGCCGAGCATCGTATTCTGGTCAGTCAAGCCCAGCCGCACGGCGCTGGACCAGGTGGCCGCGCTGATCGATGCTGGTCTGCTGCACCCGGTGATCCGGGCCCGCTTCCCCCTGCGCGACATCGCCCAAGCCCACGCCCTAGTCGAGACCGGGCACGGAGAGGGCAAGGTACTCATCGACATCAGCTAACCCCGACCGGCGGCCGGGTGCGGGTATCACGGGCTTCGTCGCGGGCCCAGCGAGAAGTGTCAAGCCCCGGGTTTTGTGGAGGGCGTCTGGTTCCGGTGGTTGCCGGCTGGGCTTGGCTGGCGGTCTGCATCACCGACGTCCTGGACGCCGGTGATGCAGTCGGTATCATGGTCGTCGGCGGTGGTGTAGGTGTCGTCTTGCGGTGGTGGGGTGTAGTAGACATGCTCGTGCTCGACAGGAGCGCGCATGCCTATCTCTCAGATTCGGTATCGCCGCCGACGCGCCGACGGCATTGGGGGCCCGGAGGGCGCCCCCGCACCCCGGTTCGGCACCTGTTCGTATCATGCCTCACACCACCGCGACCCGCGCGGACGCATTCGGTGCCCGTCGACTCCGCCGCCCCGGCGGCTACGCTTGGCCGCGATGTCGCCCATGCTCACCTACGCCCTACTATTTCTCGCCGGCGTTGTCGCCGGCGTCGTCGGCTACTTGGTGGGGATGGCCTCGCTCGTCTCCTATCCGGCAATGCTGGCCCTGGGAGTGCCGCCGGTGGTGGCCAACGCCTCCAACACGGTCAGCCTCATCCCCGCCGGGATTGGCTCGCTCATTACCTCCTGGGACCGCCTGCGGCAGATTCGCTACTACCCGCTGCTCCCACAGGCGCTCATCGCCGTCGTCGGCGGGCTGCTCGGCGGAGTGCTGCTACTGGTGGCGCCGCCCGGCGTATTCGAGGCCGTCGTGCCCTGGCTGGTGCTGCTGGCGACCGCCCTGGTGGCGCTGAGCCCGCGGTTGCGTCGCGGCGCCAACAACTACCGTCTGCCGGCGACCGCGTTCCTCGCCCTGCTGGCCGCAATCACCGTGTACAGCGGCTACTTCGGTGCCGGTGCGGGCGTGCTGTTCTTCGCCCTTTGCACCCTGGGCACACCCATGAACACGCATGCGGCCGTGGTGATGAAGACCCCTATGCTCACCCTGTCGAACTTCTCTGCTGCGGTTCTGTTCATAGCGCATGGCGAGGTCAACTGGGGTGCGGCGATCGCCGTCGGCGCCGGTTCCTTCGCCGGAGGTTATGCGGCGCCCCTGATTCAGCGCCTCATTCCCGAAAGGGTGATTCACTCCGCCGTCGTGGCCGGTGGCTTGGTCCTGACCGTCTGGCTGCTGCTCGGCTTTTGAACCCGGCCCGACGACGGCGCCCGGGCTAAACCCGCAGCCCCAGTCCCCGCATGCGAGTAGTGGCCCCCTCAGAAAGGGCCTCGTGCAACGCCTCGGCCCCGGCGCCCGAGGCCGCCAGGTCCGGCGCGGAGACCAGCAGCCGTTTCATGGTGCCGATCTCCTCGCCTACCACGCGGCGGCCCCACAGTCCCAGACGGGCAGCCAGCTGCGTATCCGCGTCAATGGCCGGCACCAACTGGCCCGGGGCGAATGTGGCAAGCCGATCCGTGTCCGCCTCCCGCGTTAACAGGTCGCGCAACGGCGCTTCCACGGTATGCGCAAGAGCTACGACGAAGTCACGTATCAGCCCGAAGGTCAGGTAGGTCTTGGTCAGCCGCTCATACCAGTCCAGGGGCCGCAGCCGCTCATCGAAATCGCCCAAGGCGCCTACGAAGGGGGCGGCCGCCGTCAGCACATCAATGCCCGCGGCCGCCGCCAATTCCTGGAGCCGGTCGAAGGATGCAACCGCCTCGGCGCTCATGCGCAGCAGTTCTACCCGCGAGGCCATCTCGGGCGCCTTATCGGCGTCCTTGGCGTAGCGGGTGCAGGCGATGGTCCGTGTATAGGCGGTCACGCCAATCACCGAGATCGTGTGCGGGGTGGGGGACGCCACTGCTTTCGTACCGATGGGCGGGGCTGAGCTGCTCATGGAGCCAGGGTAGGCCCTGCCGACGCACCGACCGTGCGTTTATCAACGTCTTCCCCGGAACTCACCCGCGCGCAGCCACAGGCCGCACCCCCATACTGCCTGCCGCACGCGCCACAGCCGCACCCGGGTGAGCCGGATGACAACAGCGCCGTCCACGCCCCTGGGGCGGATCATCTAGGCTGGGGCCAGGTTGCCCGGTCGCCATGCCCATCGTCATGTTCTTCGGCCTCGCCCGCCCGCCACGGCGACGTGCGGGGCGTCCTCCGCGATCGGCTGCCGCACATGACCGCAGGCGCATACGCCGTACCTCAATACGTTGCGCGCGCCGCCTGATCCCGGGCTCCGCACCCGGATACAACCGAAAGCACAGACCACACCGTGACCGAGCAGACCGAGACAACTGAATCAGCCACCACTGCCCCCGTGCAGCCGGCCGAATCCGCGCCGCAGTCCGCCACGCCGGCAGAATCCGCCTCCGGCATCATCTCCACCACTCGGGCGCACGCCCCAGTGCTGGATGATTCCAAACCCGACATCACCGACGCCGATACCGACTCGACCACACGCACCTTCGCCGACTTCGGCGTCGAAGAGGAGATCTGCCAGGCGCTGGCGGACAAGGGCATCACTCACCCCTTCCCCATTCAGGCCCTGACCCTGCCGATCGCGCTGCGCGGCCAGGACATCATCGGCCAGGCCAAGACCGGAACCGGCAAGACCCTGGGCTTCGGCATTCCACTGCTCATGGACACGCTCGGCCCCGGCGAGGAGGGCTGGGATGAAGATCCCGCCTCCGGCTCCCCGCAGGCGCTGGTGATCCTGCCCACTCGGGAACTGGCCAAACAGGTTGCCGAGGAGCTGTCCGGAGCGGCCGCCAGACGCACCGTACGCATCGTCCAGGTGTACGGCGGGCGCGCCTACGAGCCGCAGATCGAATCCATCGAGCGGGGCGCCGAGATCGTCGTCGGCACCCCCGGCCGCATCATCGACCTGATGGACCGTCGGGTCTTGGACCTGACCCACGTGACCACCGTGGTGCTGGACGAGGCCGACGAGATGCTCGATCTGGGCTTCCTACCTGATGTGGAGAAGATCCTCTCCCGCACCCGGTCCGACCGTCACACCATGCTGTTCAGCGCCACCATGCCCGGCGCCGTCGTCGCCCTGGCCCGCCGCTACATGACCAAACCAACCCACATTCGCGCCCAGGACCCCGGCGACGACTCCATGACGGTCAAAACCGTCCAGCAGGCCGTATACCGCACCCACGCCATGAACAAGGTCGAAGTGCTCTCCCGCATCCTGCAGGCCGAAGGCCGCGGCCGCACCATCATCTTCGCCCGCACCAAGCGCACCGCGGCCCGAGTGGCCGAGGATCTGGCCGCACGCGGCTTCGCCACCGCCGCCCTGCACGGAGATCTGGGGCAGGGCGCCAGGGAGCAGGCGCTGCGCGCCTTCCGCAAGGGCAAGGTCGACGTGCTGGTGGCCACCGATGTGGCGGCCCGCGGCATCGACGTCGACGACGTCACCCACGTAGTCAACTACCAGTGCCCGGAGGACGAGAAGATCTACGTCCACCGCATCGGCCGCACGGGACGTGCCGGCGGCTCCGGTACCGCCATCACCTTCGTCGACTGGGATGACGTAGCCCGCTGGCGGCTGATCGCCAAGGCCCTCGGACTTCCGCTTGAAGATCCGGTTGAGACCTACCACACGAGCGAGCACCTCTACGCCGATCTGAATATCCCCTCGGACGTCACCGGCAAGCTCCCCCACAGCAAACGGATACTGGCCGGGTTGGACGCCGAACAGATCGAGGACCTGGGCGAGACCGGCAAACGCCGCGGTCCCCGCGACGACCGTAGCCGGGGGCGCGGCCGCGGACGCCACACCGTAACCGGGCGCACCTCGGGCACCGGCACGGCCGGCTCACGGCGTACCGCCTCCGCGCAGGGTGACAAGCCGCGCCGCAAACGCAACCGGCGGCGCACCCACGGTGGCCGCGCCGACTCCTGAGCCCGCCCTCAAGCCCCCATCAACGTGGCTATGTAGGCGAGTACCCCATCGGCGATCATCTGCACCGCAATGGCGGCCAGCAGCAGCCCGAATACGCGGGTCAGCACCTGGATCGCCGACTCCCCCAGCAGCCGGTGCAGGCCGACGGAGAACCGCAGCGTCGCCCAGGTGACGATATGCGTAACCACGATCGCCGCAGTCACGCTCACCCAGCCGACCACGGGCCCCGAAGCCGAGTCCACCGCCAACATGGTGGCCACAATCGCGCCCGGCCCCGCAAGCAGGGGCGTGCCCAGGGGGACGAGGGCGGCATTCGTGATCACCGCATCCGGGTCCGGATGCTCATCGACCCGGTCGGTGAGCAGTTCAAGCGCCACCAGTAGGAGCAGCAGCCCGCCGGAGACCTGCAGCGCCGGAACGGTGATCCCCAGGAAGCTCAGGATGTAGCGGCCGAAGATCGCGAAGACGAGGATCACCGCGAAGGACAGCAGGGTGGCCTGCCGCGCCGAACGCCTGCGTTCGGCGTCGGCCTGACGGCTGGTCAGCGACAGGAAGATGGGGATGGCGCCGAGCGGATCCTGAATGACCAGGATGGTGGTGAGTGCAGTGGCGAAGAGCGTGAGATCGAAGATATTGGCGAGCATGGGCTGAGGACTGAGGTGGTTCTAGCGGTCGGTTCCGTTGTTCATGGGTTTGCGGCTGGGCCTGCGCCCGGATTGAGGCGTGCGCACAGGAGGCGCCCGGTCAGGGCACGATCAGTGGGAGCGCACCCTCGGCGACGATCTGTTCGAATAGCTCCGGCGGCATGAGGTTCTCCCCCAGCCGGTTGGGCTTGCCGACGCCGTGGTAATCGGAGGCCCCGGAAAGGCCCAGTCCGAGCCGCTGAGCCAATGCACGGGCCTGCTCCCGCTGAGCGGGTGTGTGGTCGCGATGGTCGACCTCGAGGGCGGCCAGTCCGGCCTCGGCCATCCGGGCGAAGGTCTTATCGGGCACCAGGCGCCGCTGCCGGATGCCGGCGCGCGGGTGAGCGGCCACCGGCACTCCCCCGGCCTCGCGCACGAGCCGGCACGCATCGACCGGATCCAGCGCCCAATAAGGCACATAGTAGGGACTGGACGTCGCCAGCGGACCGGCGAATGCGGCGGAACGATCAGGGAAGGCCCCCGCGGCCACGAGCGCGTCGGCGATGTGCGGGCGGCCGATGGTGGCGGCATCAGCGGCCTGTACGAGTACGTCCTCCCAGGTCACCGGGTAGTCGACCGCCAGCCGCTCAACCATGAGACGTGTGCGATTCGACCGTGAGTGGCGGGCACGGACCAGGGCATCGGCCAGTGGAGCATAGTCGGGGTCGAACAGGTAGGCGAGCAGGTGCAGGGTGACGCCGTCGGCGGAGCAGGAGATCTCGGTGCCGCGCAGCAGGGACACCCCTGTTTCCGGCACCGCGGCCGCCGCCTCGTCCCACCCATCGATCGTGTCATGGTCGGTCAGACCGACGACGTCCAACCCGGCCCGCTCCGCCGCCGCCATGAGCTCGGCGGGAGTGTCCGTGCCGTCAGAGTATGCGGAATGGGTGTGGGGGTCTATGCGCACCGGTCAAGTGTACGGACGCGACCGCGGCGCTCTCACCGCCCAACGGTGCCGGCCCGGTCCGCCGCATGCCGCTCCCGGCGGGCGCACCCCAGGAACCCCGGTGTGAGCCGGCTTACTTGTTAGCCTGTCGGCATGAACGCAGGTGCTCCGTCCGAGTCCCCCGCGCCGATCCGCTTCGGCATGATCGGCGCCGGTTTCATCGCCCGTTGGTTCATCGAGGCGGCCGCTGCCGTGCCCGCGGCCCGGGTCGTCGCCGTCACCTCCGCGCACGCCGAGCGGGCAGCGGCCTTCGCCACCGAGCACGCCATCCCCCACGCCTTCGGCTCCCTGGCGGAGATGCTCGCCGCACGGGGCGCGGACGGTGCCCCGCTGATCGACGCCGTCTATGTCGCCTCTCCAAATCTGCTGCATGCCGAGCACACCCTCGCCGCCCTGGAGGCCGGCCGCCATGTGCTGGTGGAGAAGCCCTTCGCGACCGCACCCGACCAGGCGCGGGCAATGGTGGAGGCGGCCCATCGTGCCGACCGTCTGCTCATGGAGGGGTGGCTGCCCGCCTTCGAGCCGGGGGTCGCGGTGGTGCGAGAGAATCTGCCCCGGCTGGGACCGGTAAGGCGGGCCGTGCTGGTCAAGGAGCAGTACTCCTCCCGCATGGACGCATACCGCTCCGGCGCGCTGCCCCCGGTATTCGACCCGTCCATGGGCGGTGGCTCCCTGATGGATCTGGGCGTGTATCCGGTCAGCCTGGCTATCCACCTGTTCGGGGCGCCGACGCGGGTGACGGCCACCGGCCGGCTGCTCGATTCGGGCGCGGACGTCCTGGGCACGATCGTGCTCGGCTACGACGGCGAGTCCGCCATCGACGGCGGGGGCCCGACGCCGGGCGACTCGGTCCACGCCACCGGTTACGAGGTCGTATGTCTGCACTCCAAGACCTCCAGGGCGGCTGTCGATTCGGCGTTCGCCGGCGACCATGCGGCACTGATCCTGGACGACTGCCAGTGGCCCCAGCGGATCCTTTTGCGCGGCGCGGACGGGAGGCACGCCGTAGAGGATCTGTCGGTCGTGCGCACCGGCCCGGCACTGGCCAACGAGTTGGAAGCCTTCTGCCGCCTGGTCCGCACGGGCGCACGCGAATCGGACCTGCACCCGCTGGCCAACTCGGTCACCGCGATCGACGTGCTGTATGAGGCCCGGCGCCAAGTCGGGGTGCGCTTTCCCGGCGACCCCAACTAGCGCGCCGTGCCCGCCACCGCACTGCAGGCCGCGGCGGGCACGGCTGAGCGTATCCGGCCGGTACCTCCCGCCGGCTAAGACCGTGCCACTATGTGCCCATGACCAGTTCCGACACCGACGCCCCTGCAACCGCCCCGGACTCGACCACGCCCCAGTCCCTGGCGCAGCGGGGCAATAACCGCTCGCACCGGCCCACCAACCGCGCCTTCCGCGACTTCATCGGCTCCGGCTGGGGCCCCCGCCCGGAGGTTCTGCCCGCCCGCGGTGAGGCCGCGCCCTGGGCCGCCGCCCGGCGCGAGGCGCTCGGGGCGCTCTTCCCCGGTGACCGCCTGATCCTTCCCGCCGGGACACTGGTGACCCGCAACAACGACTGCGACTACCGCTTCCGCCCTCACTCCGCCTTCGCCCACCTGGCCGGCACCGGCACCGACTTCGAGCCCGACGCCGTGCTCGTCCTGGAGCCCCTCGGCACTGCCGGCACCGACACGGACGCCGCCACCGGCACCCCTGTTGACGCCGCCCCGGTATCGAGCGCACCCACCCATGAGGCGGTGCTGTACTTCCGACCCCGCGCCTCCCGCAGCAGCGAGGAGTTCTACGCCGACACCCGCTACGGGGAGCTGTGGGTGGGCCGGCGTCCTTCAATCGAGGAGGTGGAAGCCGCCACCGGGATCCGCTGTGCCCACATCGAATCCCTGCCGGATGCACTCGCCAAGGACGCCGGCCCGGGCGGCGTGCAACTGCGGATCGTCGCGGAGGCCGATGCGGCCGTGACCGCGCTGGTGGACCGGGTGCGTACCGCCGCCGGACTGGCCGCCGGGCCGGACGCCCAACAGGTCGACGACGCCCTGGCGGAGGCCACCAGCGAGTTGCGTCTGACCAAGGACCCTTGGGAGGTGGAGCAGCTGCAGCAGGCCGTGGACGCCACTAAGGCCGGCTTCGAGGATCTGATCCGCTCCATTCCGCGCGCCACCGGGCACAGGCGCGGCGAGCGCGTGCTGGAGGGGGCCTTCGGTGCCAAGGCCCGTGAGGAGGGCAACGGGCTCGGCTACGAGACCATCGCCGCCGCCGGCGACCATGCCAACACCCTGCACTGGATCAACAACGACGGCGCCGTGCGCCCCGGTGAACTGGTGCTGGTGGATGCAGGCGTGGAGGTCGATTCCCTCTACACCGCCGATGTCACCCGCACCATCCCGGTGGACGGCCGCTTCAGCGCCCCGCAGCGCCGCGTCTACCAGGCGGTTCTGGACGCCGCCGACGCCGCCTTCGCCCGCGCGGGCACCCCCGGCTGTCGTTTCCGGGACGTGCACACCGCCGCCATGGAGGTGATCGCCGCCCGTCTGGAGGACTGGGGCATGCTGCCCGACGGCGTCACCGCCGCCGACTCCCTGGGTCCGCAGGGCCAGTTTCACCGCCGCTGGATGGTGCACGGCACCAGCCACCATCTGGGACTCGACGTGCACGACTGCGCCCAGGCACGCCGGGAGATGAGCATGGAGGCCGAGTTGCGCCCCGGCATGGTCTTCACCATTGAGCCCGGCCTTTACTTCCGGGCCGATGACCTGCTGGTACCGGAGGAGCTGCGCGGCATAGGCGTGCGCATTGAGGACGACGTCGTGGTCGATGCCGATGGGAGCGTGCGGCGTCTGACGCAGGCGATCCCCCGCACCGTGGATGAGGTGGAGGCCTGGGTGAGCGGGCTCATCGGTTGAGGCCGTTCAGGCCTTCGGCACGGCCGGTTTGCTGACGGCCCTGGGACCGAGCCGGCACGGATCGTTATCATTGAGGCGTGCTGCCGGTTCATGAACATTCGCACACCCACGGGCGCGGCGCCTCGCGCGGCCGACTCGCCAGCGTGCTCGTCCTGACGGCGGGGGTGCTGGTGGCCGAGGTCGTAACCGCCATGCTGACCGGGTCACTGGCACTGCTCGCCGACGCCGGTCACATGCTTACCGACGTCGTCGGCTTGACGATGGCGCTGGTGGCCGCCCACCTGACAACCCGTCCGGCCACCGACCGTTCCACCTGGGGGCTGCGACGTGCGGAGATCCTGGGCGCCGCCCTCCAAGCGGCCCTGCTGGGGATCGTCGGCGTCATCGTCGGCGTGCGGGCCGTGATCACGCTGGTAGGCGGAGCCGAGGTCGAGGCGCACGGCATGCTGATCATGGGCGGGGTCGGCCTAGTGGCCAATGTCGTGGGCCTGTTGGTCCTGTCCGGCGGCCGTGACCAGAACCTGAACCTGCGGGCCGCATTCCTGGAGGTCGCCAATGACGCCCTGGGCAGCGTCGGAGTGATCGTGGCCGCCATCGTAACGGCGACGACCGGCTGGGCACGTGCCGACGCCGTGGCCTCCCTGGTGATTGTGGCCCTGATTGCACCGCGGGCCTTCATCCTGCTGCGCACCGCCGTCGGCGTGCTCATGGAGACCACCCCTGACGAGCTGGACCTGGCGGAGGTGCGTCGTCACCTACTGGCGGTGGACGATGTGGAGCAGGTGCACGATCTGCATGCCTGGACGGTCGCCTCAGGGCTGCCGGTGCTCACCGCGCACGTGGTGGTCAGCGACGCCTGCCTGGCACGGGGACGCAGCGATGAAGTTCTGGACACCCTTCAGGCATGCGTCGCCGAACACTTCCCCGTGCGCATTGAGCACGCGACCTTCCAGCTTGAACCGGCCGCACACCGCGCGCACGAAGCCACCGCCTGCGCCTGACGCCCGACCACCCGGCTAGGCGTCGCGGAATCGGCGGCGCGTCGGGGCGGGAATGTACACGGCGGCCGTATCGCCCCGCCCCTCCAGGTGCTCGCGGGCGAAGGCGAGTGCGCTGGCCAGACCGTCGCGCCGTTGGCCCGTGCTCATGGTGCGGGTGTTCACTTCCACCACGACCTGCCCACCCGCCGCCCCGAAACCCGTGTGCACCAGGTGGCGCAACACCCCGGCGCAGTCCTGGTTCCCCTGCCCGGGCAGGAGGTGGTCGTCACGAAAACCGGGCACGCCGTCGGTCAGGTGCACATGCCGCAGTGTGGGTCCGAGCGCCCGCGCCATGGCCAGCGCGTCGGAGCCGGAGGTGGCCGCATGGGAGATGTCCAGCGTCACCGATCGGTAGCCCTGGCCGACCGGATCCCAGGTGGGGAAGTAGGCCTGGAAGTCGCGTGTGGAATGAGCGTCGCGGGGCCGCCAGGTGAACATGTTCTCCACGCACAACCGCACCCCGGTGGTCGCCTCCCGCTGTGCCACGCCGGTCACGAATGAGCGGGCGTAGCGGGTCTGCCAGAAGAAGGGCGGGTGGAGTACTACATTCGCAGCTCCGACGGCGTGAGCCAGCTCGATCGAGCGGTCGATCTTGCCCCAGGGGTCGGCACCGAATACGGCGCGGGTCAGCAGCAGGGTGGGGGCGTGAATGGCCATGACATCCACGCCGTAACGCCCGGCCAGTGCCGTGAGCACGGAGGCGTCCTGGGTGGCCCTTTCGCCCCACACCATGACCTCGACGCCGTCGTAGCCCAGCTGCGCCGCCAGGGCGAAGGTGTCCTCCACATCACCGGGGTAGACCGATGAGGTGGACAAGCCGATCGGGATGTTTCCGTCCGCGGCGGGCGGGTTGGTGCCGGCCGGGGTGGAAGTGGAATACGTGTCAGGTTTCGTCGGGGTGCCGACGGTAGGGGTCGTCATCGTCTTCATTGTGCCCCGCAGCCGAAGCGTCCGTCTTGGCTTCGGAGGCTTCGTTGTTGGCGGATTCGGGTCCTGCCTCGATTCCGGCACGTCCGGCAGCGATCGGCGCCCCGCCCGTGGCCGCCGGCTCCGGCATACCCCCGGCGGTGCTTACGGGCGCGCCCTGCGTGTAGTTGCGCGGGTCGACGCCCTCGGGCAGGCGCACCCCGAATCGGGGCTGCTCATCCGGCCGGGAGCCGAAGGTGCTGCTGCCCTGCCCACGGGCCTGCTGGCGGGCCGCGCGGCGCTCCTCGGCACGCCGGGCGGCCTCCCCGCCGCGCGTGAGATTACCGGGGATGTCCGCGAGTGCGCGCGCGGCCTCATTGGACATCTGCGAGGCGATCACGGAGTAGCGGGAGGCCACGACCTGGCTGATGGAGGTGAAGTCGCGCTTGCCGCGGGTGACCGCGTATGCCGCGACCTGGAAGACCATCCCCCAGATGACACCCATGATGACCGCCGCGATCAGCACCGTGCCCGTGCCCTCCCTGGGACCGAGCACCAGCATCATGGCGGCGAAGAACAGGCCGATCCACAGCCCCGACATGGCGCCACTGGCCACGGCCCGCCCCCAGCTCATGCGCCCCGTGATGCGCTCTACCTGGCGCAGGTCGGTGCCGATGATGGCCAGGTGCTGTACAGGAAAGCCGGCGTCGGATAGGGAGTCGACCGCGTGCTGCGCCTCGGCGTAGGTTGCGAAGGAGGCGACCTCGTCGCCGCGCGGAATACTCCCCCGCGCCATGCTCGGCGGCGCGGCCTGTGTGGAGAACTGGCTCTGGCTCATGGGCACATCGTCCCACGATGCCCGGGCGCGGAGGTGACTTCATCGAGCGGCGAAAAAACGGGGCGGCATCGGCGTCGGCGCCCATTAGGCTGACCGCTGTGGAGAACACCAAGACGCGCACCACCCTCAGAGTCTTCGTGGCCCGACTCGTGGGCACGACCGTCTTCGATCCCATCGGGGACGCCGTCGGCAAGGTACATGATGTAGTCGTGCTCATCCGCTTGCGCGGTCAGCCGCGGGCCGTCGGCCTGGTCATTGAGGTGGCCGGACGGCGCCGCGTGTTCCTGCCGTTGTCACGCGTGACCGCGATGGAGCCGGGTGCCGTCATCACCACGGGCCTGGTCAATATCCGACGCTTCGAGCAGCGCCGGGTCGAGACATTGGTGGTCGGTGAGCTGCTCGACCGGGTGGTCACCATGCGTGACGGCTCGGGCCGGGTGACCATCCGTGACGTCGCCATAGAGCGCGACCGCGGCATGGATTGGAAGGTGACCCGTCTGTTCGTGCAGCGGGGCTCCTCCGGCCCTCTGGGATTGCGTCGTGGAGAGACCTTCACCGTCCGGCCCGATGAGGTCAGCGGCCTGGCCGGCTCCGCCGATCAGCAGGGCGCCACCGCGCTGCTGGCCACCATGGAGGGCCTCAAACCCGCCGACCTGGCCGACGTGCTCTCGGATCTGCCGCTGTCCCGCCAGCTGGAGGTTGCCGCCGAGCTGACCGACGAGCGTTTGGCCGACGCCACCGAAGAGCTGTCCGACGACGAGGCCGTCGCCCTGTTGTCCGGCCTGGACGCCGCCCGCGCCGCCGACGTCCTGGACGCCATGCAGCCCGACGACGCCGCTGACCTGGTCTCCGCCCTGCCCACCTCCATGGCCGCCCGGCTGTTGGACCTGATGGAGCCGGAGGAGGCGGAGGATGTGCGCCGTCTGATGACTTACGACGAGTACACCGCCGGCGGTCTGATGACCACGGAGCCGATCATCCTGCCGCCGGAGTCGACGGTGGCCTCCTTCCTGGCGCAGGCCCGCAAGGCGGAGGTGCCGCCGGCGCTGGCCGCGATCGCCTTCGTGTGTCGCCCGCCGCTGGAGTCGCCGACAGGCCGCTTCCTGGGCATGGTGCACCTCCAACGGGCACTGCGGGAGCGCCCTCAGCAGCTGCTCGGCTCCGTGCTGGACAAGGACCTGGACGGCGTTCATGCCGACGACTCCATCGGTACCGTCACTCGCCTGCTGGCGACCTACAATCTCACGGCCCTGCCCGTGCTGGACGACGCCGGCCGACTGCTGGGGGCTGTGTCCGTGGACGATGTGCTGGATCACCTCATGCCCGACGACTGGCGTGAGGCGGACGACGCCGTCACCGATGAGATGATTGAGAGGAGCGCCAATGGCTGACCAGCTCGACCAGCCGATCACCCGCCGCCGTTCGCGGCTGCTGCGGTGGTTGGGGCCCCGCCGTTCGACGCGTTCAGACGGTTTCGGCCGCTTCGCCGAGGCCACCGCCCGTTTCATGGGCTCGCCGAAGTTCGTGGCGTATATGACGATCTTCGTGGTGGCCTGGATCGCGGCGAATATCTTGTTGGCGAAGATCAACGCGGACGCCCCTTGGGACCCCTACCCCTTCATCCTGCTCAATCTTGCCTTCTCCACCCAGGCATCCTACTCGGCACCGCTGATCCTGCTGGCGCAGAACCGGCAGGACGACCGGGACCGGGTCATCGCCGAGCAGGATCGTCAACGCGCCGAACGCAACCTGGAGGACACCGAGTACCTGACCCGGGAGATCGCCTCCCTGCGCCTGGCCATGAATGACGTCGCCACTCGCGACTTCGTGCGCTCTGAGCTGCGGGTCGTATTGGAGGAGCTGTTGCAGGAGGAGCGCCGTACCCGCGAGGAGCTGCACGACGACATCGTGGAGGAGGGCCAGGACGCCGGGGAACGCCGTGACACCGGGAGCGGACCGGGCGCACCGGATGAGGAGTCCGGAGCCGGCTGACCGTAGACCGCATAGGATTGGCGCATGAGCCTGCCCACCGAAGACGCAGTCCGCGAGGCGCTCTCGCGGGTGATAGACCCCGAGTTGCGCCGTCCGATCACCGACCTCGGCATGGTCGACTCCGTTGAGATCGCCGCCGACGGCATCGTCACCGTCGGGGTGCTGCTCACCGTGGCCGGGTGCCCGCTGCGGGACACGATCCAAGCCGACACCCGCAAGGAGGTCGGCTCCCTGGAGGGCGTCACCGACGTGCGCGTCAACATGGGGGTCATGAACGACGAGCAGCGGGCCGAACTGCGCACCCGCCTGCGCGGCGGTGCCGCCGAGCCGGTCATTCCCTTCACCCAACCCGGCAACCTCACCCGCATCTACGCGGTGACCTCCGGCAAGGGCGGGGTGGGCAAGTCCTCCGTCACCGCCAACCTCGCCGCCGCCATGGCCGCCCAGGGGCTCGGCGTCGGCGTCGTCGACGCCGATATCTACGGCTTCTCCATCCCTCGTATGCTGGGCGTGGAACAGGTGCCCACACAGCTGGACGGCATGATCGTCCCACCCATCGCACACGATGTGAAGGTCATCTCCATCGGCATGTTCGTGGAGGAGAAGCAGCCGGTCGTCTGGCGCGGCCCCATGCTGCACCGGGCCGTGCAGCAGTTCCTCACCGATGTCTTCTGGGGTGACCTGGACGTGCTACTGCTGGATCTGCCGCCGGGGACGGGGGACGTGACCATCTCGGTCGCGCAGCTGCTCCCGGGCGCCGAGATCCTGGTGGTCACCACCCCGCAGACGGCGGCGGCTGAAGTGGCTGAGCGGACTGGCCTGATCGCCTCGCAGACCCATCAGAAGGTGGCCGGAGTCATCGAGAACATGTCCTACCTGCCGCAGCCTGACGGCTCCCGCCTGGAGATCTTCGGCTCCGGCGGTGGGCGGGCGGTCGCGGCGTCACTGACGACGGCGCTCGGCTACGAGGTGCCGCTGTTGGCCCAGCTACCGTTGGACATCAAGCTGCGTGAGGGCTCCGACGCCGGTGTGCCCGCCGCCGTCGCCTCCGCCGGCGCACCCGCCGTTGACTCTCCCGCCGCGCTCGAACTCGCCGGGGTGGCCCGCAGGCTCGGACACCGCGCGCGCGGCCTGTCCGGCATGTCCCTTGGAATCAGCCCGGTCAGTGCCGCCGCCGGCTGATCAAAGACGCGAGTTCCGCGCTCATCGGCCCTCCGCCCCGGGGAGGAGGGCGCCGCAGGGAATTCTCAGGTGACCGCAGCCGTGGCCGCCTCTACGCGGGTACGGGCCGCCTCGTTGGCGGCGCGCACGATGTCGCGCGGTGAGACGGGGCGGGGCGCCCGGGAGGGGTCCTCGCCGTCGGGCCGTTCGTCCACGAGGCTGGAGGGAATGTCCGCCGCCGCTGCGGCACCCCCGTCGGAGTCCTTGTCGGCGGGCTCATCGGATTGCTTCGGCTCCTCGGACTCGTCCGCCTGACCCGCCCGCTCGGGCGCCTCGATGTCCGTGGTGGCTGTGACCTCCTCGGCCTCATCGCCCTCCTCAACGGTCTTAGCCGCAGCGACCGCCAACGTCGGCTCGACGCCACCAGTCTGCTGCGCATCCTCAGTCCGGGCGTCGGCAAGCGGTTGTACCTCGGGGATCTCTGCCGTGATCGTCTCACCCGATTCCAGGGCGACCTGGGCCGAGTCTGTGCCGGGAGCGTCGGCACGGCCGTCGGCGTCGAGAGCGGCGGCCGTGGCCGCACTATGGGTCTCCTCCGCGGATTCGAGCGCATCGACCTGCGGCAGTTCGGCGGTGACCGCGGCGGCCTCAGCCACCGCCTGCTGTGGGTCCTTGTCCTGACCGTCCCGAGCCGCAGCCGAGGCGGCTCGGGCGGCCCGGGTCTGCTCGGCCTTGTCCTCGATCATCTTCGACAGGGACTTGGACTTCTGCCCAACCTGGCCGCTGACCGCGGCCGCGGCCTCGTCGCTGGCCTCCTTGGCAGTGTTCACCACCGCCTGGAAGGGGTTGGTCAAGTCCTTGCGAATGGCGTCGAGGTCCTCACCCAGGGCGTCACGCACGATCTTCCGCGGATCATAGTTGCGCGGGTCCAGGTCTGACAGATCCAGCTCGCCCAGTTCGGGACCGACCTCTTCGGCGATCTGCGTCTTGGTGTCGTCCAGGAACACGCGCAGCCTGCGCACGCCCTGTGTCAGTTTGCGCGTGTATTCGGGCAGGCGCTGGGGCCCGACCACTATGACCACTACCAGCAGGAGGACAAAGAACTCCGCACCCGAGATGCCCGGCAACATGTGGCCAGTATAGGTAGGAGTATGGGGAATCAGGCAGGCGGCCGGGCTCTCTAACCGGGTCGGACCTGAAACAATGGGGGTGGTTCCCGCGCCGGACGCACCGGCGCCGTCGGGATCATAAGTAACGGCTACGCGGCCCGACGCCGCAGAAGGGGCATATGGTGGCTGGCGACAAGACACTGAGCTGGTCTTACACGGAGGAGTTCCCGATCGAGGGCGAGCCGGCCGTGCGGGCGCGGATGCGCGGCATCGAACTCGGCACCGATCCGGTCTCGCCGGCCGCGGGTGCTGCCCTGCGCCTGCTGACGGCGGCCGGGGGCGCCAAATCCGTAGCCGAGATCGGCACCGGCACGGGCGTGTCCGGCCTGTGGATCCTGGCCGGTATGGGGGCCGACGGAGTCCTGACCACCATCGACGTCGAGCCGGAGTTCCAGCGGGAGGCCCGCCGGGCCTTCGACGAGGCCGGCTATCCGGGCTCGCGCACCCGCATCATCCAGGGGCGGGCATCCGATGTCATGCCGCGCATGGCCGCCCAGTCCTACGACATGGTGGTGCTCGATGTTTCCCCGGAGGAGGCTGCACAACTGGTGGCTCAGGGGGTTCGCATGTTACGTGCGGGGGGCGTTCTGGTAGTGACGCATGCGTTGTGGAAAGATCACGTCGCCGACCCGGCGCGCCGCGACGCCACCACAGTGGCGGCGCGCGAACTGGGCAAGACGCTGCGTGACGAGGATCGCCTGCACACGTCGTTGCTGCCGGTCGGCGACGGTCTGCTGGTTGCCGTCCGCCAGGCCCGATAGGACCGGGCGTACGAATACTGGTCGACTCGCGCAGAAACCTGGACGGGCGCGCCCGGAATTCCCGGTGCTCGTCAGTACTTGACGGAGGCGAGGGCCTCCTGCAACTCCTTGATCTCGTCGGGTGTGATTTCGACGACCAGACGTCCCCCGCCCTCGAGCGGCATCCGCATGATGATGGAGCGGCCCTCCTTGACGACCTCGAGCGGCCCGTCACCGGTCCTGGGCTTCATGGCAGCCATATGCTCCCCTTTCACTGATGATTCGCGGACTCTTACCGCTTCTCCCAGGGGCATTCTACGGCATAATGACGCCAGTTCGGGCGGAAACGTGGTTGACTCCACGCCCCCCGTTCCGGCTCGCGACCCGCCCCGTACCGCGATCCCGGAGCCTTATTGGGCTCTCCCGGTTTATAGCGTGTGGTGTTTCCGGATCGGGTTGCGGGGTGTGTGGGGGTTGTGGTCGGGGCGGGCGAGGTCGGTGTCGGGCGGGCGATGACGTCCTCGGCCCGGTGGGTGTGTTCTCGCCGCTGGCCGGGCGGTCGTCGACTACGCGGGTTGGCCCTTGAGGACGCGGCGAGGCCGTCGAGGACGCTGTCTGGTAGGGCCGTGTTGTCTCGTGGCTTGTGGGAATGGTGGTGTTGTGAGGTTCGGGTCTGGCTCGTGTCATGGTGCGTGGGCCGCGGCGGTGCGGTCGGTCGGATGCGAGCAAGGACCTTGTGAGCCAGGGGGTAGCCGGGCCACCGCCCCTACTTGGACCGCCCCTTCCTGAGTTTGCGGGACCAGCCTGTCAGAGGCTGTAGCGGCCGGCGTGTCGCGAGGCGAAGGGCCCGATGAGCCTGCCGGTTAAACCATGTCGGACCTGGCTGCCGGACTCGGCTGCCGCCATCCCCAGCGCCCAGAAGCGGGGCCATCTGCTACGCCACTTCGGGGTTAACAACGCCTGTCAACCATCTACTGAAGGGCACTGAGGTATACAGTAGAGCGTTAAGTACGCGTTGTTAACGCCCAACCGGCGCACCAGACACCCCACCCCACCACAACCGCCACACCCCCCAAAACCGGAAAACCCTTATTGCGCCGCCCACTCGGATCGGTCGGGGGTGCGAGTGAGTCCGTTCGCGCGCATTATGCGGGCGGCATCCACCACGAACTCGACCGCCTCCGCGGCCGTGTCGACCACCCGCAGCAGACCGATGTCTTCGGCGTCGATGGTGGCCGCGGGCACCAGGACCTCGCGAAGCCAATCGACCAGCCCGCCCCAGAATTCCGAGCCGACCAGGGCTATTGGGAAGGAAGGCACCTTCTGGGTCTGCACCAGGGTTACGGCCTCGAAGAGCTCGTCGAGGGTGCCCATGCCTCCGGGCATGATGACGAATCCGTCGGAGTACTTCAGGAACATGGTCTTGCGGGCGAAGAAGTACCGGAAGTTGACGCCCAGGTCCACATAGTCGTTCATTCCCTGCTCGTAGGGCAGCTCGATCCCCAGGCCGACCGAGATGCCGCCCGCCTCACGGGCGCCCTTGTTCGCCGCCTCCATGATGCCGGGGCCGCCACCGGTGATAACGGCGTAACCGGAGCGGGCCAGCCCGGCTCCGATCTGCTCCGCCAGGACATAGGCAGGATCACCGGCGGGGGTTCGCGCCGACCCGAACAGGCTGATCGCCGGGCCTACTTCGGCGAGCGCACCGAAGCCCTCGACGAACTCTGACTGGATGCGCAGCACCCGCCACGGGTCGGTGTGCAGCCAGTCCGTGTCATCGCGGCGGTCCAGCAGACGGGCGTCGGTAGTGCGGGCGGGAATCTGGGCGCCACGGAACATCACCGGTCCCGTACGATAGGTCTCGCGCGAGTCGCGCTCGGGTCGCAATGTTCCGGCTGCCACCGCCTCACTCGTCAGATCCGTCGCGCCGTCTGCCGTGTTGCCTGTCGTCTTGTCTGTCATGGGAGGAAATAATCCCCCACCTGCTCCAGCCCGTGGGGACGACACCCGATCCGGCCCGGCTCCTGTGGGCCCATTGTGCTCACCACCACCCATGACAGCGGTCACGGGCGCCGCGTCCACCCACCTCGGCAAGGTACCGTCGCCCCATGACATTTCCGCCCGAGCGTGCGGCCGCCAGCGAACTTGATGCCGTCGTTACCGCCTGGATCGCAGAGGATCCGGATCCCGACACCCGCAGGGAGCTGACCGATCTGCTCTCCGCACACCGTGCTGGTGACGCCGCGGCCACGGCCGCCCTCGTCGATGCCTTCTCCGGCCCCCTACAGTTCGGCACCGCCGGACTGCGCGGACGCCTGGGCGCAGGGCCCAACCGCATGAACCGCGTGGTCGTCATCCGCGCCGCCGCCGGACTGTCCGCCTACCTGCACCAGCAGGTGGGTGAGGATTTCAGCGTGGTGATCGGCTACGACGCCCGCCACGGCTCCGCCCGTTTCGCCCGTGATACCGCCGCAGTCGTCACCGGCGCCGGTGGACGCGCCATCCTGTTCGACACGCACTGCCCCACACCTGTCCTCGCCTTCGCCCTGCGGCGTCTGGGAGCCGACGCCGGCGTCATGGTCACCGCCTCGCACAACCCTCCGCAGGACAACGGCTACAAGGTCTACCTGGGTGGCCGCGCGGTAACCGATTCCGGCCAGGGAGCCCAGATCGTTCCGCCACACGATGCGGGCATTGCCGCCAGGATCGCCGCCGTCGGCCCACTCGCCTCCGTGCCCATGCCAGAAGGCGGCTGGGAGACCCTCGGGGCGGATATGGTCGAGGAGTACGTGCAACGCACTGTCAAGGCGGCCCGGACTCACGCCGTTGCTCCGCTGAAGATCGTACTGACCGCCATGCACGGCGTGGGTGGGCCGATTTGCCGGGAGGCGCTGAGCCGGGCGGGCTTCGACGACGTCGTCGTGGTACCCGAGCAGTTCGATCCGGACCCGGACTTCACCACAGTCGCCTTCCCCAACCCGGAAGAGCCCGGCGCCCTGGACCTGGCCTTCGCCCGGGCTCGGGAGGCGGGAGCGGACCTGATCATCGCCAATGACCCGGACGCGGACCGCTGTTCCGCAGCCGTGCCGGATGAGCACGCCCGCGGCGGTTGGAGGCAGCTGACCGGCGACGAGGTCGGTTCGCTGCTGGGCGAGCAGGCCGCGGAACTGGCGGCATTCAACGGAACTGGCGTTCTGGCCAATTCCATTGTCTCCTCCCGAATGCTGCGCAGGATCGCGCAGGCACACGGGCTCGGGCACCGTAATACGCTGACCGGCTTCAAGTGGATAAGCCGCGTACCGAACCTCGTATTCGGCTATGAGGAGGCGCTCGGCTACTGCGTGGACCCGGCCGCGGTGCGGGACAAGGACGGTATTTCCGCCTCCGTACGTCTGGCCGTGCTGGCCTCTACCCTGAAGCAGCAGGGCCGCACCCTCGACGACCTCCTTGACCGGCTCGCCCGTGAGCACGGCCTGTACGCCACCAGTCCCCTGAGTGTGCGCGTGGAGGACAAGGGATTCATCACCGAAGCCATGGAGCGGCTGCGCGGCGGGGGCGCCCCCGCCGCACTGGCCGGTTCCCCGGTGGTCGACGTCTTCGACCTGATGAACGGCGCCAACAACGGCAACGGTGAACGCCTGCCCGCCACCGACGGTCTGATCTTCAAGACCGCCGCCGATGACCGGGTGGTGGTGCGCCCGTCCGGAACCGAGCCGAAGCTCAAGTGCTACTGCGAAGTCGTCATGCCGGTCGCGGTGGACGAACCAGTTGAGGTGGCGCGCCGTGCCGCCGCCAAGCGCCTGGAGGCCATCAAGACCGACCTGCGCGGCGTCCTGGGAATCTGACATGCCGGATCCGTGAAGCTGCGTATACGAGACCGCAGATCACGGCGATCGTTCCCCCGGCCGACCATTCAAGGAGCACCGCCAGCCACAGTCCCGCCAGACAGCAGCCTGCGCCCAGAGCCGCCGAGCCGATCAGCAGTCCCGATACGGATCGTGCCCGGGACCGAAGCGCGGCCGCCGGCGCGGCGATGAGTGCAATCGGAAGGATCGTGCCCACAGCCGGAATGAGCACCCCGATGTTCAAGCAGATGAGAACCAGCACCGTCCGCTCCGGAAGACGCGGATTCAGACCTACCGCCCGATAAGCGACGGCGTCGAAGCAGTACGACTCCAGATGATGCCCGGCCGCGACGACTACGACCACAGTTACGGTCAGCACCATGACCGTCAGTGCTACATCGGCGTGATTGACGTTGAGCACCGAACCGGTCAGGAAGCCGTCCACCTTCAAGGGCAACGGCGCGAACCAAGTGCTCAACAGGTGCCCCAGGGCGAAGCCTAACGACAGGACGATGCCGGCTGCGGCCTGGGAGGAGATACCGGGGAGTTCGCTGAGCCGCCGCATCAACCACGTCATCGGCGCGCACATGAGCACTGCCCCAATCAGCACCGCTATGGACAGGATCTCGTACCCGATCCGTGCACCAGTCAGTGCTGTCCCCGCTGCTGTCACCACCACGACTCCGGCAACCGCGCCGGGGAACGTGGCGTGAGTTATCGACTCGGCGAAGAAGACGCGCCGGCTGATCACCGCCAGGGCGCCCACCATGCCGGACAGGGTCCCCATCAGGATGGTCTCAGCCAGGGGCAGGGCGAGCAGTTCCATGGATACGCTCATCCCCGTCTCCTCCGTCGGGCACTGATGAGCGCCGCCGTCGCCAGTGCCGCCGCCATCACCATCACCACGCACGCCTGGGGGGATACCGGACGCGGCAGCGGCATCGCGGCCAGCAGCATTCCCGAATAACCGCCGCCCAGACCAGTGCCCACGGCGATCCAGAGCATTCCGGCCACGTCTTTCGCGAGCAGCCTCGCGGTGGTCCCGGGAATCGTGAGGAAGCCGATCACCAGCAACGTGCCCACCGCTGTGGCGGCTGAGACGACCACGGCGGCTATCGACATGTTCAGCACCAGATCGAGCAGGAGCACCCGTTGCCCGCTCGTACGCGCGCCCACCCCGTCGAAGGCCCGGTACACCTGCTCCTTCCACGTCGCGCTCACCAGCAGCAGGGCGGCTCCGCATACCACCAGGGCCTGCGCCAGGCGTAGATCAGTGACCTCCAAGAGTCTGCCGAAGGTCAGCGCCTCCAGTTGACCGGATCTGTCACCGGTGCGCAGCAATAGGATCAGGCCCACTGAGAAGAATCCGGTGAGCACTACGGCGGTGCCCGCCTCGGACGCTTCCCGCCTGCTGCGGTGACTGATCAGGGTCAGTATTCCCGCGGCCAAGGCACCGGCGGCGCACGCCGCCGGGATGACCGTATCGATTCCCCCGCTTATCGCGCCGATCACAATTCCGGGGAATACGGCATGAACTAGCGCCTCTGCATGGAACTCGGCCGAACGCAGGTTAACCAGTATCCCCACAGCGGCACCGACAATCGCAAGCACCACCAGCATTACCAGCGGCCTGAACAGGTATGGTGCGCTGGCCAGCGGACTGAGTCCCGGAACCCCGGCCAGAAACAGCCGCAGCGATTCCAGTCCCTGGGAGAAGGCGTTCACCGTCCCACTCCAGAGAAGACCCGCTGGGCAACGGCGGTGCTGGGATCCGAGCCGATCCCGGCCGCCCCGGATGCGAGCACCGTGTTCGCGGCCGTCGCACCGTAGGCCTCGTCAATACAACTGGGTACAAGCACCTCTTCACGGGGGCCGAAGGCGATCTGCCTGCCGGCCAGCAACACCACCTGCTCACAGACCTCACGCGCGAGCACCAGATCATGCGTGGAGACGATGACCGTGACACCGGCGGCCTTCAGATCGGCCAGGATCCGCAGCAGAGCATCACGGTTGGGCTGATCCAGGCCGTTGAAGGGTTCATCCAGCAGCACGATCTCGGGACGCGAGGCGATGGCCCGCGCCAACAGCACGCGCTGCTGCTGTCCTCCGGACAGGGTACCGAAGCGCCGGTCGGCCGCTGCGGCCAGTCCGACAGCGTTCAATGCCTTCCGGCAGCGTGAGCGTTGCTCCCGCCCCGGGCGACGCAGCAGCCCCAGCTCGGGATAGGTTCCCATCAGCACCACCGAGAGCGCGGTTACCGGAAATGTCGGATCCAGGTCACTGCTCTGGGGAACGTAGGCGATCGCACCGGGGCGCGCCCGCCCGGGCGTTGCACCCAGCACATGCACGCTGCCCGAGGCGATGTCAACCATGCCCACCAGGGAACGCAGCAAGGTCGTCTTTCCAGAACCATTGGGGCCCACCAGGGCCAGTCCCCTGCCGGCCTCTACCGAGCCGGTCACCCCGGTGACCACGGGGACGCCCCCGTATGTGAAAGCCGCATCTGCGAATTCGATCACCGGCTCGGCTCCAGAATCGCTGTTGGGACGGTCATTGCCGCTGATGGCGCAGGTAGTCACGGTTGCACCGTCTGGGTAGGGGTCCAGGCGCTGAGCTGCTCGGGTACCGGGGAGACGACGCCTCCCCAAGTCGTGGTCAGGTTGGTGACGTTGTGCAACAGCGATCCAATGTAGGTCTCGCCGTCCGAGCCGGGCTCCCCCAGTGAGTCGCCATAAAGCGCCTCGTCACCGATGACCGCGGTGACGCCGGCCAATTGGGCGACCTTCTCCACGGACCGGGGGTTGTTTGAGTTCTCGGCGAAGATCGCTACTGCTCCGGATGACTTCACGGCATCGGCGGTCTCCTGAATCTTCTGTGCGGTGGCGTCCTGCTGAGCGTTGAAGTCGCTCAGCGCCGCCCCTTCGAAACGGATGCCATAGGCGCCCGAGAGGTATCCGAAGGCGTCATGACTGGTGAACAGCACCCGTTTGTTCTCGGGCACCGACTCCAACGAGTTCGCAGCCCATTCGTCGAGTTCGCGGAGACGATCGGTGTAGGCCTGAACGTGTGCTCGCAGGGTCTGCGCCGAGTCCGGGTCCGCAGCGGCCAGGGCGTTACCTATGTTCGTCACCTGGATGATCGCGTTGGCGGGGGCGGTCCACACGTGCGGGTCGTAGCGGAACTCGGCCTCCTCCCCGTCCTCAGGTGCGAAGGGCCAGGGGAGGACCTCAACGGCCTCGACGCCCCGATCGATCGTGTAGGGGAGTTCGGCCTCCTGCTCCTGCCTTGCAGCTGCTGCCTCCGCGTCACCGTCCACCTCTTGCGCGGTGAGTACGCCGGAGGTCACCACCATAGTGCCCTTGAACCCGGTTGCAGTCACGGCATCGTCCAGGAAATGCTCAAGGTCGACGCCATTGACCAGGAACAGGTCGGCCTCACTCAGGGCGCGCGACTGGCTGGCGGTCATCTCGTGATCGTGTGCGGAGGCGTTCGGCGCCAGCAGGCAAGTCAGGGCGAGATGCGCCTTGGCGTCAGCCGCCTCCGCGCCGAGTTCCTTGGTGACGCCATCGGCTCCCGTACGCGTGAATGCCAGGTCCTGTCCGCCCGAGGCCAACTGGGTGACATAGTCGCAGATCTGGGTGGTGGAGGCGACGACCTTGAGAGAGTCGTCGTTCGCGCTCGTAGCCTCCTGTGTTGAGCAGGCGACCAGCGGGGCTGCGACCAACGCGGTGGCGGCCGCAAGCGCAGCGGGACGTCGTGAAATGAAAACGGTTCTCATAGGTCGGATCATAATTTCGGATACCCGAAATCTTCAAGTCGCGTTACCCTGCGACCAGGGAGAGTCCGATCTCCCGGCGGACGACAAGAACCACCTGCACGGCGTCTTGGCATCTGAGCGCCGACGTCCACAGCACACAACCAAAGAGACCGACGCAAGTCACACACCGAGACCGGTTGATATGACACGCCGCGTCGCCTCCACTGTGCAGACGACGCGGCACGCATTCTCGGCGGCAACCGGGTCTTGTGCCGGTCTGGGCACGTCATTAGTGCCGGTCTCGGCGGCCTTAGGCGGGCAGGCCCTCGAGGATGGCGACGGTGGCGGACACGCCCAGGCGGGTGGCACCGGCCTCGATCATGGCCAGCGCGTCCGCTGCGGTGCGGATGCCGCCAGAGGCCTTGACACCCAGCCGGTCCCCCACGGTGGCACGCATGAGCTCCACGGCGTGCACCGAGGCGCCGCCGGCGGGGTGAAACCCGGTGGAGGTCTTCACATAGTCGGCTCCGGCGGCCTCGGCAGCCCGGCAGACGGCCACGATCTCATCATCGGCCAGCACCGCCGACTCGATGATGACCTTCAGCAGCTTCTCCCCCACGGCCTCCTTGACGGCGCGAATGTCCGCCTCCAAGTCGACGTAGTCGTGCTGATTCACGAGTTTGAGGTTGACCACCTTCTCGCCCTCGTCCGCGGCCTGCGCGGCGGCCTCGGCGGCCTTGATCGCGGTGGCATGGGCACCGGAGGGGAACCCGCAGACGGTAGCCACGTGCAGGCCCGCGGGGACCTGCACGGGCAGCTGATTGGGGGACACGCACACCGAGTAGGCACCCAATTCGGCGCCCTGGGCGATCAACTCGGCGACCTGCGCGCCGGTGGCCTCCGGCTTTAGCAGGGTGTGGTCGATGATGGCGGCGACCTGCGCTCGGGTGGGCATGGTTCTTCCTTTCGTTGAGTCTGGCAATCAGGTCTCAGTGGGTGAGGGCGGCCGTGGGGCGATTACAGCGAGTACCCGGGGCCAGCCTCCCAGCTCGCGTGGACCGGGGCCCGCCGGCGGCCGTGCCGCGAGGAGATCCAGAACCTTCACCGTTCCGGAGGAGGGCTCATACAGGTGGGCCCTGCCCGGACCGGGGTCGGGTCTACCGACGAGTTCCCAGGGCAGCGCCAGCACGTAGTGGCGTGGGATCGCGGGGGCGTTGGCGAACATGCTCTGCAGGGCGCGGTGGACTCGCCCGGCGCCATCCCGACGTACGCGCAGCGGGGCTCCGGTGAGCAGGATGACGGGGGCGCCGGCGGCCAGCACACACCGCAGCTCTGCGACAACGGCCTCCCATTGCGCACCGCGGTCGTCAACCCAGACCACGCCGCTGGCCCCGGCGGTCAGGCCCGTCTCCGTCAGAGTGCGCGTCAGTTCGGCTGCCACCGCCCAGGGGGTGGAGCCCAGGCGCCGGGTCCAGGGCAGGAGGCCGAGCGGCCCGCCCGCATGCCGGTTCATGGAGCGCTGCAGTTGCCGCTGATAGACGGCCAGGGAATCTCGCAGCGCCAGGGCCGGGCGGGCATCGACATCCTGCCGCGCCATCGCCGCGTCGATCGGCGCGCCGAGCAGGAGGCGAGCCGCCAGGATGGCGGTGGCGCCACAGGTGGTGGTGTCGCATTGGGTGAGAGTGACCGCGTCGCCGGCAGCGGTGAAGGCACCCACACGCAACCGTGAGTTGGCCAGACGCACCCCGGGATTGTCGAAGCTTGGACGAGCGGTCACTGCGACGCTTCAGTCGATTCGGTCCAGGACCACGCCCGAGCGGCGGCGGACGACGGCGTCCCGCGCCTGCGGGGAATCGGCGGGACAGATGCGGATCGCACCATCCAGGGCGGCACGAGCGCGGTCGAAGCGCTCCGGAGTAGCGGTATGCAGGGTCAGCAGCGGCTGCCCGGCACGTACCGCATCGCCGGGTTTAGCATGCATCTCGACGCCGGCGACCGCCTGGACGGGGTCCTCCTTACGGGCGCGACCGGCACCCAGCCGCCAGGCGGCCACGCCCACACCCAGGGCGTCCAGGCGGGTGAGTACTCCGTCGGCGGCGGCTGTGACGGCATCGGTCTCCGGAGCCACTGGTAGGGACGCGTCGGGGTCGCCGCCCTGGCGGCGGATCATCGCCCGCCACACATCCATGGCACGCCCATCCATCAGAGCCGCGCGCAACTCGTCGTCTGCGACCGGGCGTCCGGCGGCGGAAAGCATCTCACGCGCAAGCGCCACGGTCAGGTCGACGACGTCGTCCGGTCCACCACCGGAGAGCACCTCGAGAGCCTCACGCACCTCCAGGGCGTTGCCGGCCGTGAGCCCCAATGGGGTGGACATATCCGTGAGCAGGGCGCGGGTGGTCACCCCGGCGTCGGTGCCCAGCGTCACCATGGTTTCGGCGAGCTCGCGGGCCTGGTCCGCCTCCTTCATGAAGGCTCCGGAGCCGACCTTGACGTCCAGCACGAGGGCACCGGTACCCTCGGCGATCTTCTTGCTCATAATGGAGGAGGCGATCAGTGGCACGCAGGAGACGGTGGCGGTGGTGTCGCGCAGCGCGTAGAGCTTCCTGTCGGCGGGGGCGAGCCCACTGCCGGCGGCACAGATGACCGCACCGGGACCTTCGGGCGAAAGCATGGACATGATCTCATCGTTGCTCAGCGTCGCCCGCCAGCCGGGGATGGATTCCAGTTTGTCCAGAGTGCCACCGGTATGCCCCAGACCACGGCCGGACAGCTGTGGGACGCTGACACCGAATACCGCCACCAAAGGCGCCAGTGGCAGGGTGATCTTGTCGCCCACCCCACCGGTGGAGTGCTTGTCAGCGGTGGGACGGCCCAGAGTGGAGAAGTCCATGCGCGCGCCCGAACGGATCATGGCATCCGTCCAGCGGGCGATCTCACCGCGGTCCATACCGTTCAGGTAGATCGCCATGGCCAGGGCGCTCATCTGTTCTTCGGCGACGACGCCCCGGGTGTAGGCGTCGATCACCCAGTCGATCTGGGCGTCGCTGAGTCGATGACGGTCCCGCTTGGCGGTGATGACGTCGACGGCGTCGAAGGGCTCCACGCCGGAAGCCGGGGCACCCGGAGCGGGGCTGGTGGCTGCGATCACGGCCGGTCTCCTTGTGTTGCGGGTGCGGGTACGCCGGTCACCCGGTCGATGTCGGCGTCGGTGAAGCGATCGGGAAGCACCTGGTCGATGGTCATCAGCCCAGAGGGCATGGCCAGCAACATGTGCGGGTGGGCGTGCTCGGCGAGCACCTGGCGGCAGCGCCCACACGGAGAGCAGGGCCGCCCGTCGCCGTCGACGCACGCGAAGGCGACCAGGCGACCTCCACCGCTGCGCACGAGTTCGGACACCAGTCCGCACTCGGCGCACAGAGCGACTCCGTAGCCGGCGTTCTCCACGTTGCAGCCGGACACCATCCGGCCGTCGTCCACGACCGCGGCCGCCCCCACACGGAACCGGGAGTAGGGGGCGTAGGCGCATTCCATGGCCTCGGTGGCCAGCTCCCGCAGCCGCGTCCACATCCCCGCGTCTACAACGGGTACGGCCGGCCGGTCTCCGGTGTCGGCAGGATCGGCTGCGCGTGCGGCCGGGTTGGAGACGTTGCTCGGTGTCGGGACGGAGTCCTGCTCGTCGGTCACGGGTAGGGCACCCCCTCCGCGGCGGGGGCACGCACCCGACCCACGAAGCCGGCGACGGCCAATACCGTCACGATATAGGGGATCATGAGGATGATGTTGGCCGGGATCGGAGAGCCGATGACGGACAGGGTCTGCCCCACCGAGGTGGCGAATCCGAACAGGAGCGCGGCGTACAAGGTCCCCACCGGATTCCAGGCGCCCAGAATCATGGCGGCCAGGGCGATGTAGCCATTGCCGGCGGACATGTCCTTGGTGAAGGCCAGCCCGGAGCCGATGGTGAAGAAGGCACCACCCAGGCCGGCGAGCGCGCCGCCCAGCATCAGGTTTCTCACGCGGGTGCGCATCACGTTGATGCCGACGGTATCCGCCGCGCGGGGGTGCTCGCCGCAGGCGCGCATGCGCAGGCCCCAGCGGGAGTGGAACAACATGAAGGACAGCACGGCGACGGCGGCGTACATCAGGTACACCAGGATCGTCTGCCGGAACAACACCGGGCCGATGACCGGTATCTGCGAGAGCACCGGGATGGGCACGGTGGGTAGGCGCGTGGAGGTGTTCAGTCCAGCCGGGTTGTCGGTGAGCACCGTGGAGAACAGGAAGCTGGTCAGGCCCGAGACAAACACGTTCAGCACCACACCGACCACAATCTGGTTCACCCGGTACTTCAGGCCGAACAGCGCCAGCAGCAGGGCCACCAGGATGCCGGCGAAGGGAGCGGCGATAAGACCGGCCCAAGGAGTCCTGGCGATCGAGGCGACCACCGCACCCAGGAAGGCGCCTCCCAACAGCTGTCCCTCAATAGCGATGTTGATGGTCCCCGAACGCTCCCCCACCACGCCGGCGAGCCCACCGAAGACGAGCGGCACTGACAGGGCGAGTGTGGAGGACAGGATGGTCACTACGGGAATGACGGTGGAGCGTCCGGCGCCGGCCCAGGTGAGGAAGGCGATGATGAACGTGGCTCCCAGCGCCAGCCCCACCCAAGTGCCCAGCTTCGCACGCCTGATCGCACGCAGCCACATATAGACAGTCAGCGCCGCGGCGGCCAGCGCCATGACCACAATTACCAGGCGGGCCCCGAGGGTGATCACGGGCAGGTCGAGGAAGTCGTTCTTCGTGGACAACTGGAAGCTCGTATCACCGTGGCTGGCCAAGCCCATCAGTAGTTCTAGAACTACTAGAACGATGCCGGTGACCGGCAGCTTGTAGGCGATCGGCTCGAGGATGCTCACCGGCTCGGCATCCGAGCGGGCGTCCCGAGGCGGGTTGGCCGTCTGTGTCGCGGTCATGGCTCAGGCCTCCTTCTTCTCAGCGGCGGCCGGGGCGACGGCGGCTGCGGCGTCGATAACCTCACGGCGGCGGCGCCGCCAGGAGCCGGGTGTGGGCAGGTGGTAGATGGCGCGCACCAGCGGCGGTGCCGCGATGAACAGCACGATCATGGACTGCAGCACCAGCACGATGTCGATGGGAGTGCCGGTGGCGGCCTGCATGGTGGTGCCTCCGGCTGTGAGTGCCCCGAAGAGCAGACCCGCCAAGACCGTGCCCTGCGGGGTGGAGCGTCCCAGCAGGGCCACGGTCATGGCGTCAAAGCCGATGCTGCCGGCAACCGAAGTGGTCAGGTAATGCTGAGTACCCAGCACGGGGGCAGTTGCTGCCAGGCCGCACAGGGCGCCGGAAACGATCATCACCAGAGCGGTGATCCGGGGAACGTTGATACCTGCGGTCAGCGCCGCCTGCGGGTTCAGGCCCGTGGCACGGAACTGGAAGCCGATCTCGCTGCGTTCCAGCAGCCACCACACGAATATGGCCGCCAGCAAGGCCACGATGAAGCCCAGGTGGAGGCGGAAGGGACTGCCGAGCAATAGTGGATACCGGGCCGTGCCGCCAACCGGCAGCGACTTGGGGTTGGCGTTGCCGGCCCCGATGAAGGTAGCCGTGGTGAGCAGGTGTGCCAGCAGGTAGGCGGCCACCGAGTTGAGCATGATGGTGGTGATGACCTCGCTCGCACCCGTGGTGGCGCGTAGCACGCCGGGGATGGCGCCCCACAGGGCGCCGCCGACGACGGCGCCGAGCACAGCCACCAGCAAGTGCAGTCCGCCGGGCAGGTTCCAGGCGAAGCCGGCGTAGCCGCCGACGACGGCGCCGAGAATGATCTGTCCCTGACCGCCCACGTTGAACAGGCCGGCGCGGAAGGCCACCGCCATGCCGAGCCCCGCCAGAATCAGTGGCGTGGCCACCGTCAGGGTCTCGGTAATGGGGCGCCACATGCGCGCCGCAGACGAGGCCCGCCAGTCGAACACGCCGCCCCGCAGCAGCGAACTGTAAGCGTCTGCCAGGCAGGTTCCGACCGCACCGATGAAGTCTCCCGGGCGGGCGAAGAAGTAGCCGGCGGTGGTGCGCACATTGTCGTCAGCGATCAGAATAAGCAGCGAGCCGACGATCATCGCGGTGACAACCGCGAGCACGCCCATGAGCGTGTTGGACTCGGCGATCTGCCGCAACAGACCGGGTCGTTCCGGCTGTTTCTCGGAGCTTGTGGCGGGTGTGCGGTCATTCTGCTTCTGCGCCGCCGTGGTGGCGCCGCTGGGGGTGGCTTCGCTCATCGGTTCTCCTCCTGGGCGCGCGCCTGGTCAAGGGGTACACCGGCCATCATCAGACCCAGCACGTCACGGGGCGTGTCCGACGGGACCACGCCGACGATTCGGCCGCGATACATGACGGCGATGCGGTCTGACAGAGAGTAGATCTCATCCAACTCGGAGGAGATGATCAGCACGGCGGTGTCGTTGTCGCGCTCGGCGACGATGCGTTTGTGGACGAACTCGATGGAGCCCACATCCAACCCGCGCGTGGGCTGCGAGGCAACCAGGACCTTCAAGGGGCGAGACAGCTCGCGGGCGAGGATCGCCTTCTGCTGGTTGCCTCCGGACAGGGTGGAAATGGGATCGGCGACGTCTGTGACACGCACGTCGAACTCGTCGCGCAACTGCTCCGCGTGGTCCCGAACCTTCGTAGGGCTGATGGAAGGGCCCGATCCGAAGGCCGGATCGTGGAAGCGATCGAGGATCATGTTCTCAGCCACGGAGAAGGCGGCCACCATGCCGTCGGTGGAGCGGTCCTCGGGTACGAAGCCGAGACCGGCACTGAGGCGCTGACGCACTCCCAGACCGGTGACGTCCTGCTCACCGAAACACACCCTGCCGACAGTGGGGGCGCGCAGTCCCAGCAGTACGTCGGCCAGTTCGGTCTGCCCGTTGCCCTGCACTCCGGCCACACCGATGATCTCGCCGGAGCGAACCTGGAGACTCACCTCGTCAAGCAGCGTGTTGCCGTCTTCGATGAGGCTGATGTTATTCAGCGCCAGGCCGCCGTCACCGAGCCTCGGCTCATCCTTGGCGACTGTGAGGGAGACGGAGTGGCCCACCATGAGGCCGGCGAGTTCGGCCTGGGAGGCCGTGGGTTCGGCCGCACCCACTACCTTGCCGCGGCGGATGACGGTGATCGTGTCCGCCACCTCACGCACCTCGCGCAGCTTGTGGGTGATGAACACGATGGAGGTGCCGGCGGCCTTGAGGTCGCGCATGATGGCAATGAGTTCGTCCGTCTCCTGCGGAGTGAGCACGGCGGTGGGCTCGTCGAGGATGAGCACCTTGGCGTCGCGGGACAGCGCCTTGATGATCTCGACGCGTTGCTGCACACCCACCGGCAGGTCCTCTATGTAGGCGTCCGGATCGACGTCGAAGCCGAAGCGTTCTGAGATCTCCCGCACCTTGGCCGCAGCCGCCTTGGCGTTGATGACACCGGCGGTCCCGGTGGGCTCGTAGCCCAGGGCTACGGACTCGGCCACGGTGAACACCGGCACCAGCATGAAGTGCTGGTGGACCATGCCGATGCCTGCGGCGACGGCGTCTCCGGGGCCTTTGAAGGTGACCGGTCGGCCGTCGATGAGGATCTCGCCGTCGTCTGGTTCGTACAGGCCGTACAGGACATTCATGAGTGTTGACTTGCCGGCGCCGTTCTCGCCCAGGAGGGCGTGGATCTGGCCGGGTTCGACGGTGACGTCGATGTGGTCGTTGGCCACGAGGGATCCGAAGACCTTGGTGATTCCGCGGAGCTCGAGCAACACGAAAGGCTCGCTTCCTGTGCGTTAAGACAGTATTGGTTCAGTGATTGAGTTGCGACGGGGAGGCGCTGGCGACGTCGCGGGAAGGGGATGGGCCCGGGCGGCGGTGACGCCGTCGCCCCGTCGAGGACGACGGCGTCACCGATTGAATCTGCTCTGCGCCCGTCAGGACGGGTCGTAGGAGGTGGAGACGTCGAGGGTGCCGTCGATGATCTGCTGCTTGAGCGTCTCGACCTGCTTCTGGACGTCGCTGGGCACCTTGGAGGACCAGTCGTGGTAGTCGGCGATGGAGACGCCGTCATTGGCGAGCGTGCCGATGAAGGGGGCCGAGGTGAAGCCGTCGGACGAGGCCTCCTCAATGGCTTCGTAGACGGCGGTGTCGATGCCCTTCAGGACAGAGGTCAGCATGTACTTGCTGCCACCGTCGGATTCGGTGGTGACGTAGCCGTCGGCGTCCACCCAGACGATCGCGTTGTCATCACTGCCGGCCTCCTTGACCGCGGCCAGCGTGCCGGAGCCGACCGGTCCGGCCACCGGCAGGATGATGTCGGCGCCCTGAGAGAGGAACTGCTCAGTGAGCTGTTTGCCCGCGGCCGTGTCGGAGAAGTTGCCGATGAAGGAGCCTGAGTTCGGGTTGCTGGGATCCCAGCCGAGCACCTCCACCTTGGTGCCATTGTCCTCGTTGTACTTGGCCACGCCCTTGGCGAAGCCCTCCATGAAGATCTGCACGGTGGGGATCGCCATGCCGCCATAGGTGGCGACCTTGCCGCTCTTAGTGGTTCCGGCGGCGGCGTAACCGGCCAGGTAGGCAGCCTCGGCGGTGTTGAAGATCAGCGGCTTGGCGTTGTCAAGCTCAACCACGTTACCGTCGGCGTCGGTGAAGCGAGAGTCGATGAGGGCGAACTCCACGTCCGAGTTCTCCTGCGCGGCAGCGGTCAGATGCGCCGCCAGGTTGAATCCGACCCCGATGATCAGGTTGCAGTTCTGCTGGATGAGGGAATCGACGTTGGTCGGGTAGTCGGCATCGGACTGGGACTCGACCGCCTTCGTCTTGACACCGAGTTCACGCGCCGCACGGTCCAGGCCCTCCTTGCCGGACTGGTTGAAGGACTGGTCGTCGAAGCCGCCCTCATCGGAGACCATGCAGGCCAGGAAATCACTGGCGCCTCCACCCGACGAACTTGAGTCCGGGGCCGATCCGCAGGCGGCGAGCGACAAGGCGGCAACCAGGCCGAGTGTTACGGCGGGATACTTCTTCTTCACGATGGTGTCTCCTAATGGGGTTCGGGGCTTGCGCCCTTGCAAGGAGCTGGCCGGGTTGGCACCGGCGCTGCCACCAGCATAGACCCTCGCCCGGCCCCCACTGCGCAATCGGCACCAAACCGCCATATTGCTACCATGACGTGATCCGCGCCGCACCGACACCCAGGGCCGTGAACATGCCAGACGACAAGCTCCCGGCAGCCCCTAGTCTTGCAACACCTTACAGAACTTGCAGCGGCGCAGGCCACGGCCTCTGTTCACAGAAGCTCGTCCCTTCCGGCCGCCTGCAAACGATCGACGACGCCCTTGACATCCTGAGCGTGTTGCGGAGTGGTTATCAACAGGGCGTCGGGGGTGTCCACCACGACGACGCCGGGGGTTCCCAACAGCACGACCTTGCGACCAGAGGTGGAGGCGACCAGTGCTCCGGCGGCGTCCACGGCCTCCACATCCGCCTCGCCGAGCACGGCGGCTCCGGCCTGCGGACCCGTCTCGCGCGGCGCAAGGAGCTCGGCGAGGGTGTCGAAGCCGCCCACATCGTCCCAGCCCATATCGCCGGGGACGGTGGCCACACCGCCTGCGGCGGCCACCGGCTCGGCGATGGCGTGGTCAATGGCGATGGCCTCCAAACCGGGCCACACCCGCGTCATGACGGCATCGCGCTCTGGGGTGTCCCAGGCGGCCGCGATCGCGTGGATGCCGGCGGCCAATGCGGGGCGATTCGCGGCCAGGTGCTCCAGGAGCACACCTGCGCGCACCACGAACATACCGGCATTCCACCGATAGTCGCCGGCGGCCAGGTAGCGGGCTGCGGTGGCGGCATCCGGCTTCTCGGTGAAGTCGAGCACGCGACGTCCGGCGGGCGCTCCGGACACATCCAGCGCCCTACCGGAATGGATATAGCCGAAGGCGGTGGATGGACCGGTGGCCTCGATTCCAATGGTGACCAGCCAGCCGGCTTCCGCCAGAGCGACCGCCTGCCTGACTGCATCCCGGAAAGCGGCGTCGTCAGCCACCAGGTGGTCGGCGGCGAAGGAGCCGACGATCGCCTCCCGCCCATGGCGGTTAGCGATCACGGCGGCCGCCAGGCCGATGGCCGCCATGGAATCGCGGGGGGCCGGCTCGGCCAGCAGATTCTCCTCCGGCAGATCGGGCAGCTGCCGGGCGACGGCGGCGATGTGAGAGGCGCCGGTGACCACCGTCGTCGTCACGGCCAGGGGGGCCAGGCGGGCCACGGTGGCCTGCAGCAGGCTGTGACCGGATGCGGTCAGGTCCAGCAGGAACTTGGGGCGGCTCCTGCGGCTCAGCGGCCACAGCCGGGTGCCGGCGCCGCCCGCGGGGATGATCGCGTGGATGACCCCGGTGGTGGAGACGGCTGCCGCTGCTTCGGAGGAGGTGTTGACGGGATGCTCGGCGTTCACCGCATCAGGCTAATGGGTGCGGCTACTGGGCCGGCGCGGCCGACACTCCCAGCACCGGCGTCGCCAGCGCCGCCCAGCTGCCGTCCGGGGCGAGTCGTTGGAGATGGATACGATCCACGACGAACGTGGCCGCGATGTCACGCGCGGCACTCACAGCACGGTCAAGCGCGGCATCGTCGACCTCGTGGGCGAGGGTGATGTGAGGACGGAAGGGGAAGCGCAGAGGACGGTGCAGCGGCCCGTCCGCGGCACGCAGTTCCTGCTGGAGCGCATCGATGGCAGTGCCGCCCTCGGCGACTTCAAGGAAGACCACCGGGCTGACCGGGCGGAAGGTGCCAATGCCGGCGGCCCGCAGTGTGAAGGGCGCCGCACGGGTGGCGACCCGGACCACGTGGTCGGTCACGGCCTCCAGATCGGCCCGTTCCACGGCGGTGGGCGGCAGCAGGGTTACGTGGGGCGGGATCGCCTTGCCGTGCGGGTCGCCGACCGCCAGCCGCACGCTGCGCACGCGCGCGGCCCAGGGTTCGGGCAGGGCGATGGTTACGCCCAGGACGCACTGAGTTGGCGTGGGCGCGGGGACGTCCATGAGGCGTGCACTCCTCCTGTCGCGAGCACGGGCGGGTGGCAGCTGCACCTTACCCCGGGCGGGCCCGGAGGGGCATCTCGAAGACGGTTCGGCACCCTACCCATTCGCATGCCCGCGCAGGCGGTTCGTCTGGCAGAATAACTCCATGCCGCGCACCGAGTCCCAGCCCGCCGCCGTAGCCGGATCTGAGCCCGTCTTCTCTCCTGCGCTGAGCCCACAGGAGGGCGTCGACGCCGCCACCGGCCTATTCCGTGAAGCCTTCGACACTGCGCCCGATGGCGTGTGGTACGCGCCCGGACGCGTGAACGTCATCGGGGAGCACACCGACTACAACGGCGGCCTGGCACTGCCCATCGCCCTGCCGCACCGCGCCCACCTGGCACTGCGACGGCGCGAGGACCGCACTATCCGGCTAGTGTCCCCACAGACGCGCGAGACCATTGACGTGCTTGATCTTGATGCGATCGGCCCGAAGGGCACCCCCGGTGAAGTACGGCACTGGAACGCCTACGTGGCCGGCGTCGCCTGGGCACTGGAACAGGACGGGCTCGGACCGCTGCACGGCTTCGACGCCGCGTTGTACTCCTGTGTGCCACTGGGCGGAGGTCTGTCCTCCTCTGCCGCTCTGGAGTGCGCGACCGCCGTCGCCCTGGACGACTCCTGCGAACTGGGCCTGGCCGGAACCGCGGAAGAACCCGACGATACCGGTCGCGCCCGCCTGGTCACCGCCTGCATCCGGGCCGAGAATGAGATGGCGGGCGCTCCCACCGGCGGCATGGACCAGTCCGCCTCCATGCGTTGCCGCGCCGGACACGCCCTTGAACTCGACTGCCGGGACGGCTCAGTGACACATGTTCCCTTCGACCTGGCGGCCGCAGACCTCACTCTGCTCGTGATCGACACCAAGGCCAAGCACTCACTGGTGGACGGTCAGTACGGGGCCCGTCGCGCGGCCTGCGAACGGGCCGCCGAGCTCCTCGGCGTCGAGTTCTTGGCGGACATCAGCGCAGACGGACTCAAAGCCGCCCTGGCCCGGCTGGCCGCTTCCGGAGTCGAGGACGCCGATGTGCTGGTGGCGCGCACCCGCCACGTGATCACGGAGATCGACCGCACTCGCCGCCTGGTGGCGCTGCTGCGTGACGGCGCCCCGCTGACCGGCGACAAGCTGGCCCGGGTGGGAGCGCTCATGGATGCCAGCCACGAGTCGCTGCGAGTGGACTACGAGGTCACCTGCCCCGAACTCGACGTGGCGGTTCAGGCGGCACGATCCGCCGGCGCCCACGGCGCGCGCATGACCGGAGGCGGCTTCGGCGGCAGTGCCATCGCACTGGTCGACACCGCCACGGTCGACGCCGTAGCGCGTGCCGTCGTAGACGCCTACGCCGCGCACGGCTTCGCCACTCCGGCCTTCTTGAATGCGGTGCCTTCCGCTCCGGCCGGGCGCCTGCTCTAAGCGATCAAGCACGCCGAACATCAGTATCCGGGAGTCTCCTCCCCCTCCTGGCGGAGGAGACTCCTAGACACCCGACTCGGGGGATCCGATGCATTCTCCTACCTAAGGATGAGTGTGCGGATGCCCGTATCGTCATAGTCTTTTCACGTCACCAAGGGTTGCGGCGCCCACCGCTGTGGCCCATCCCACAATCAGGCGGTCCCTGGCCGCCAATTCCGGCCATGGGGGCCAACCGGAGGTGTGCCTTGAAACGCTATGTCCTACCAGCCATCAAGATCCTGATCGCCGTGATAGTTGCGGTCGCCTTGGTGAAGATCGCGTTCTTCCCGAACTCCGAGGCAGGCACGACTGCGGAGATAGAACCCGGCATCACCGCCGCCACCCAGACCACCACGGTCACCACCGGGGACATCTCCAACACCGTGGATGTCAAAGGACAGATCGTCGAGAACGCCGCAGAGGAGGTGCACGCCAACCTCAACGGTGTCGTCGACTCCTTCGCCGTCGGCAAGGGAGCGACCGTCACCCAGGGAGAACCCCTGATCTATCTCAAGCTGGTAGAGCCGCAAGAGCCGACGACGAGCACTGATGAACAGGGCAATCCCGTTCAAACACCGGTGCCCGACAAGGTCACCTGGTCCACCGTCTACGCCCCCACCAGCGGCGTAGTCTCCTTCAATGTCATTGAGGCCCAACAGACCAGCGTGGGCCAAGTCATCGCCACTGTCGCTCCTGGCACATACTCCGCCAAGGGAACCATCACCGCCAATCAGCAGTATCGGCTCACCAACGCGCCGTCGTCGGCCACCATCTCGGCCGAGGGCGGGCCGGCGCCGTTCGAGTGCACGGGACTGAAGATCGGTACCCGGGAGAAGACGTCCACCACTACCAGCGAAAGCGGCCAGGTCACGACTACGCCCGCTGACGGCACCAGCGTGGAGGTCCGCTGCCCGGTGCCCTCGGACCAGCAGGTCTTCCCGGGCATGTCCATCACCATCGGTGTGGACGGCGGCTCAGTCACCGGAGCACTGGTGGTACCCGTGACCGCGGTGGAGGGCTCCGTCACCAAGGGGAACGTCTGGGTGGTCACCGATCCTTCCAAACCGGAGAACGCCGAGAAGCGAGAGGTCTCCCTCGGGATCACCGACGGCACCAATATTCAGGTCACCGAAGGGCTGGCCGAGGGGGACGAGATCCTCCTGTTCGTCCCGAACAAGGATACGAAGCGTACGGGAGAGCCGAATACCTGCGAGCCCGACAATTCTGCCTGCTACGACGAGAACGGCGAGGAGATCCTGTGAATCCCCTGCTGAGTATGCGGGGCATCGCTCGCACCTTCGAGGTGCCCGACTCCCCACCGCTGCACATCCTCACCGACGTGAACCTAGATGTTCAGGCCGGCGACCACGTGGCTATAGTCGGCCGGTCCGGCACCGGTAAGTCCACGCTGCTGAACCTGATCGGTCTGATCGACCAGCCCACTGACGGCGGCTACACCGTTGACGGGCGCGACACCCGCCGTCTGGGGGAGGCCAGACGGGCTCACCTGCGTGGACGGACCTTCAGCTACGTCTTCCAGTCCTTCAACCTCATCCCGGGCCTGTCCACCACGGAAAACGTGGCGGCACCGCTCCTGTATGACACGGGATCGGCCTTTTGGACTCGCACCCGACGCGCCGAGCAACTGCTGGCCTCCGTTGGTTTGGAGGACAAGATCGATGCCCCCATCGGGCGCCTGTCCGGCGGAGAGCAGCAGCGCGTCGCCATCGCGCGTGCCCTGGCGCGCCGTCCGAGGGTTATCCTCGCCGATGAGCCCACCGGGGCACTCGACGTCGACACCGGCGCAATGGTGATGGAACTGTTGGAGCGCCAGTGTCAGGAGACCGGAGCCGCGCTCATCATCATCACCCACGATTTGGCCGTGGCCGGTCGCGCCCGCACCCAGTACCGACTCGGTCAGGGCGTACTGACCCCGATCACAGTGCACCACGAGCGCATCGGCGGACTGGACGAGTTCACCGAGGAGATTGCTGGCACCGCGCAGACCTCCGCAACCGGGATACCGGCATCGTCCGCACCGGGACAGGTCCCGCCGACAGGACGGCACACCATGCAGGAGGCTGCGTCATGATCCGCTTCCTAACAGGTTTTTTCGGCGCCCTGGTTGAGGCCTGGGCACAGCTGCGTATCGGCAAATTGCGGGTCATGCTGTCCCTGGTGGGCGTCGGTGCGGCCGTAGCCGCCATGACCTTCGTCATCGCCCTGGGCGAGGTGACCAGTGCGATCATTGATCAGGAGATCGCGACCTACGCTGGCCGCCCCGGTACCGTCAGAATCGAAGTGAATCCCACCGGCCGAGGTGTGGACAACGATTCAGTGGTATCGGACAACTCCAGTTCCGGCGCTGACGGCAGTTCCGGCGGCACCAATGATGGTTCGCAGTCAACGCCGGAGATCGCCAGTAAGATCGCCACGGCCGAGGCCAACCTGGTTGAGCGCTATGGTGCCAAGAGCTGGGCGACCAGCTACGATCAGCAGCTACGCATCGCCTTCCCTGACGGCGCGCGTAATGTGCAGACCACCGTCGTCAGCCCCGGCTACGCCACGCTGCATAGCACCGCTATGGGGCAGGGACGCTGGTTCTCCCCCGACGACGAGGACGACCTCTCACCGTCGCTGGTAGTCTCACAGGGCCTATTGGAGCAGTTGGGCCATACGACTCTCAACAGCCCCATCACGGTGCGCTCCTACTCTCCCGCGCAGACCACTTATACGATCGTCGGCGTACTCAAGCCTGATGACCTTACCTGGTGCATGTCGAACCCCCAGTATGCAGCGGACTGCAGGCAATCAGTCAGGGCTTACGCGCTACGCAGTTCGCACGAGCAATGGCTTACCAATGAGGTCCGTGCCTCCCTGCCTGCCCCGGTGCTGGAGATCTGGGCGGGGCAAGAGCAGGAGCAGCAGGTGATCAAGCTCGCTAAGCACGACCTGGATGCCCAGTTCGGCTCGGGCTCCACAACAGCTACCTCTAACACGGCACAGACCCAGGGAATCAATACCTCCAGTTTCACCCAGGCGGTGACCATCGCGGGTGTGTTGGTCATGGTTCTGGGGGCGCTGAGCCTGATCAACATCTCCATGGTGACGGTGCGCCAGCGCATCCACGAGATCGGAGTACGCCGCTCCTTCGGGGCGACCAGCCGGCGCATCTTCTTCTCCATCATGCTGGAGTCGGTGGTGGCGACCGTAGTCGCCGGTGTAATCGGTATCGGGATAGCGATCGTGGGCATGCGTGTAGCGCCGCTGGGGGCGATGCTGGGGGTCGCGGTGGAGACACGCCCGCCGTTCCCCATGTCCGCGGCCGTGATCGGCTTAGCTGCCGCCACTGCGGTAGGCGCGATGTCCGGGATCATTCCGGCCCTGGTGGCGGTGCGCATCAAACCGATCGACGCTATCCGCTACTGACGACCGCCGCAGCCAGGCGCACTAGGCCTACCGAGCCGCGCACGTTCCACCGGCCGCCTCTGCTGCCTGTGTATGGCGCGACCCCGGGTGAGTTCCACAAGCATCCCGGGGTAGCGCCATACACCCAAGGGCGTGGGATGTCAGTTGCCCATGACGAAGGCGCGATGACGCAGGCTGCCGGACTTCATGTCCGTGACGTGCACGGAGGCCACGTTCGCCCAGCGGGGGCCGTGATACAGCCAGGCGATCAAGCGGGCCACATCATCGGGCGGGCCCTGCGCCAGTACCTCCACATCGCCGTCGTCAAGATTACGCACCTCCCCGACCAGTCCGAGTCGGTCTGCCTCCTCCATGCAGGACCAGCGAAAGCCGACGCCCTGCACGCGTCCGGAGACGATGGCATGGATGGTACGCCGCCGCTCAGCCGCGGGAGCAGCCTCGGGGCCATCGGCATCGGCGTCGGCACCCCTGGATTCGTCGGGAGTCCCGGGCTTGCTCGCCGAGGGGCGGAAGACATCGAAGAACCTGCGCTCCATGCCACCATTGTCGCAGGAAAGCACACCACCTCACCGAGATCGGTAGAAGTTACGTGCCGAGGTCGGTAGAAGTTACGTGCCGAGAACTGTCGTTGTGGCGTTGCCCCGAGCCCGTCACCGTCTTCCGCCACTTGAAAACTCGTAGCCGAGCCGGCGCGCACGTACACTCGGTACCCATGCGCGTAGCCACCGTCAACGTCAACGGCATCCGTGCCGCCGCCCGCAAGCACATGGCCGCCTGGTTGGAGACCTGTGCCCCTGATGTCCTTCTGCTGCAAGAGGTTCGTGCCGACGAGGCCACCGCGTCCGCGCTGTTGCCGGGTTACGAATCTACGGTCTGGCCGTGCCGGGTCAAGGGGAGGGCAGGAGTCGCCGTCGCGGTACGTGAGGGGGCGCCAGTGGCGGTGGAAGCGGTACGCCGTGGCGTAAGCACCCCTGGCACGGTGGAACCGGATGTGGACTCCGGCCGCTGGCTGGAGGTGGACCTGACCCCGCCGGCCGCCGCGTCCTTCGATGTGGCGACGCCCCTGACGGTGGTGTCCGCGTACTTCCACTCCGGCCAGGTCGGGACGATCAAGATGGATCAGAAGTACGCCCATCTGGACCTGGTGGACCTGCGCATGGCGTCACTGCTCTCGGCCGCCGCTGCGGGCGGACCACAGGTACTCGTAGCCGGTGACCTGAACATCGTGCGCTCCGAACGCGACATCAAGAACTGGCGCCCCAACCACAACAAGTCCGCCGGCGTACTGGATGAGGAGATCGCCTATCTGGAGCGCTGGTTCGGCGCGGGCTGGGTGGACGTGGCCCGCAGTCTCGCCCCCGACGCGCAGGGCCCGTACACCTGGTGGTCACAGCGCGGAAAGGCCTTCGACAACGACGCCGGCTGGCGCATCGACTACCAGGTGGCCACGCCGCAGTTGGCCGCGCGTGCCCGCGCCTTCACCGTGGACAGGGCTGCCGGCTACGCCGAGCGCTGGTCGGACCACGCCCCGCTGGTGGTCGACTACGACCTCTGAGGCGGTTCGTCGCTAATCACCCAGGCTATGGTTCGGCACCAACGCCGACGGTTCGGCACCTACGGGTACGAACCGTCAAGCCAAAGTACGAAGCGTCGAAGCAAAGGTACGAACCGTCAGCCAGATAGCCCCGTGAAGCGCGTCCTCGCTCATTCGAGACGTGTCACAGCGGGAACCACCGCCAGGTGACGCGGCCCCGAACCGCTGATCCCGGGCGCAGCGCGTATCAGCCGACGGCGTTGCGCTCGGCGATCTCGACGACGTTCGCCAGCAGCAGGGCGCGCGTCATCGGGCCTACTCCCCCGGGGTTCGGGGACAACCAGGCGGCGACTTGGTCGACGCCGTCGGCGACGTCACCCATGATCCGGCCCTTGCCGGTCTCGGGGTTGATGACGCGGGAGACGCCCACATCCAGGACTACCGCCCCGGGCGCGACCATGTCCGCCGTGACGATGCCGGCCGAGCCGGCGGCGGCGATGACGACGTCGGCGCGGCGCACATGCGCGGTCAGGTCGTGGGTGCCGGTGTGGCAGACGTCCACGGTGGCGTTGACATCCTTGCGCATCAGCAGCAGGCCGATGGAGCGGCCCACGGTGACGCCGCGGCCGAGGACGCACACATTCTTGCCGGCCAGGTCGATGCCGTGGCGGGTGATCAGCTCGATGCAGGCGCGCGGCGTGCACGGCAGCGGCGAGGTGATCGGACCGGTGCCGCGCAGCACCAGGCGGCCGAGGTTGGTGGGGTGCAGGCCGTCGGCGTCCTTGTCGGGATCGACGCGCTCCAGGATGACGCTGGTGTCGATGCCTGCGGGCAGAGGCAGCTGGACGATGTAGCCGGTGCAGGCGGGGTCGGCGTTGAGGCGGTCGATGGCTGCCTCGATCTCGGCTTGCGTGGCGGTGGCGGGCAGGTCCACCCGGATGGACTCGATGCCTACCTCGGCGCAGTCGGCATGCTTTCCGGCCACGTATTTGACACTGCCGGGGTCCTCGCCGACCAGCACCGTGCCCAGGCCGGGGGTGATTCCGCGCTCACGCAGCACGGCCACGCGCTCGGACAGTTCGGCCTTGAGCGCCGCGGCGGTGGCCTTGCCGTCCAGGATGCGGGCGGCGCCGTCCCAGGGGGCCCTCACTGGGCCAGCCCCTGGTAGAGCGGGAAGGCGTCGGTGAGCGTGCGCACGCGTGCACGCAGGGAGGCGAGCAGATCGTCATCTGCGTTGCCGGCCGCACCGGCCACCAGGGCGGTGGCGATGATCTCGGCGACCTCGGTGAACTCGGCGGGGCCGAAGCCGCGGGTGGCCAGGGCCGGGGTGCCGATGCGCAGGCCGGAGGTGACGCGCGGTGGGCGCGGGTCGAAGGGGACGGCGTTGCGGTTGACGGTGATGCCGGCGTCGTGCAGCAGGTCCTCGGCCTGTTGGCCGTCCAGGGCGGAGTCGCGCAGGTCCACCAGTACTAGGTGGACGTCGGTGCCGCCGGTGACCAGCTTGATGCCGGCGGCGGCGACGTCGTCGGCGAGCAGGCGCTGGGCGAGGATCGAGGCGCCCTGAAGGGTACGGGCCTGGCGGTCCTTGAACTCGTCGGTGCCGGCGATCTTCATGGCGACGGCCTTGGCGGCGATCACATGCATGAGTGGGCCGCCCTGTTGCCCGGGGAACACGGCGGAGTTGAGCTTCTTGCCCCACTGCTCGGCGCGGTTGGTCAACAGCATGCCGGAGCGGGGGCCGCCGAGGGTCTTGTGGACGGTGGTGGATACGACGTCGGACCACGGCAGCGGGGAAGGGTGCGCTCCGGCGGCCACCAGGCCGGCGAAGTGGGCCATGTCGGTCCACAGGGCGGCACCGACCTCGTCGGCGATGGAGCGGAAGGCCTCGAAGTCGAGGTGGCGGGGGTAGGCGGACCAGCCGGCGATGATCACCCGGGGGCGCTCGCGCAGGGCGGCCTGGCGCACCTGCTCCATCTCGATGCGGTGCGTGGTCTCATCCACGCCGTAGGCGGTGGCGTGATAGTTCTTGCCGGAGAAGTTGATCTTCATGCCGTGCGTGAGGTGACCGCCGTGGGCAAGCGACAGGCCGAGGATGGTGTCGCCGCCGTTGGCCAGGGCGTGCAGTACGGCGGCGTTGGCCTGGGCGCCGGAGTGCGGCTGGACGTTGGCCCACTCGGCGTTGAAGACGGTCTTGGCGCGCTCGATGGCCAGGGATTCGGCGACGTCGACCACCTCGCAGCCGCCGTAGTAGCGGCGCCCGGGGTAGCCCTCGGCGTACTTGTTGGTCAGCACGCTCCCCTGCGCCTGCAAAACCGCGCGCGGCACGAAGTTCTCCGAGGCGATCATCTCCAGGGTGCCGCGCTGGCGGGTGAGTTCATCGTCAAGGACGGCGGCGATCTCCGGGTCGAGGTCGGCCAGAGGCTGGTTGTTGAGGGCGGTGCGGGCAGTGGCCGCGGAGTCGGTCATGGTTCTCCTGATGTCTGCGCGGCGCGGGCCGCACGTGGGCGTCGACCTCGGCCCAGGCGGGCGACCAGGTTCTCCGTTGCTGCGTCCCGGAGCCACCGCGGGTGCGGGCGGACCCGTGACGTGCCGCCGCTCCCCGGTGGTGACCACCTTTTCGCCAGTCACGACGACGGCCCCATGCTAGCGCCGACGGCGCGTCGGGGCCAGGTGGGGCAGGGCGCTTCGGGCCGGCGCCTCGGCATCCCCGCCGCGGCTGCCAGCGACCGACTCTCGCTCACTCCTGCCCGAACCAGTCCTCCAGACCGTCGGGGGAACCTGCCCAGGCCAGCGCCTCACCCATTTCGTCAGGCCGCAATAGGATCCGATGAAAGGCGTCAGCCACGCTTGCGCACTGTGCATCATCGGCGACTCCGGTCACCACCAGGTGACAACGCGGGGCATCGGGGTCGTGTTCGCTCAGCCCGGAGGCGGCAAGCTCATCTACGTGCATCTGCGGCACGGCATTCCAGAACCCGGCGTCTCCCACACTCACGACCCCACCGGCCACCTCCCAGGTGCACACGCGCCCGGGTCTGCTGGGCAGCCAGAAGCAGCCGCGGGCGAGCAGGCCGTGACCGGCCAGATCCGCAACGAACTCGCGTAGCCGCCCGGGGTGGAAGGGCAAATCGGAGGACAGGTCCAGCGTGCGCACGCCGTGCTCGTCGGGTCCGCCCCACGCCCTGGTGGTGGCGGGGTGCACGCGCGCGAGCGCCGAATCAACATCGTGCCGAACGTTCAGCAGCTCCGGAAGCAGAGGTGCGTCCAAGCCCGGCAGCAGCAGTGTGTCGTGAGGGCGCAGATGCTCCACCAGGTCCCGACCAACCGGGTCCTCGCCGAGAGCGACAACCACATCCGCGTAGCCGATGGCAACCATGTGGATCTCGCCACTACAACGCCCATCGGCGGCGTAGGACTCACCGGCGAATGCCGACAACGGCCGATGCTCCAATAGGTCCTCCGCGGCAGAGTCGGCATCAATGACGTGCGCGACTCCGGCCATCACGACCCCCGGCAAGAGTTTCAGCTCGTCGACCAGAGCCGGGACCAGATGAACCAGTTCCACTCCGACGGGAAGCATGATGACCGTGGTGCCATCCGGCTCAATCCGAGCACGATCCTCGCCGACGGCGACCAGCACCTCCCGCAGCGAGCAGGTCCAGCAGTCCTTCGAGCGCGGTATGTCGATCACGGAGGTGGTACTGGATGCGGCATCAGACATGGAAGCGGCTGTCAGCCGAACGGCTCCGTGTTCCCCTTGTTCGGGAAGGAGCCTCGCCCGAATCACGAGTGCACCTTCTCCGTGAAGTGCGAGAGCGGTCAGATCCAGTAGTGCGGGGTCAACGGCGCTGATGATGGTGAGGCAGTGCACGGCACCTCCAGTTGACGACAATGAGAATCGTTCGCATATAGTGCCCCTCATGAGCCGCTACTGCCAAGTCACCGGTGCCCGTCCGGCCACCGGGTACTCAATCTCACACTCCCACCGCCGCACCAAGCGGCGGTGGCTGCCCAACTTGCAGACCAAGCGCTACTGGGTGCCGTCTCTGGGACGCACGGTCAAGCTCAGGGTCAGCGCCAAGGGCATCAAGATCATCGACCGGGTGGGTATCGACGTCGTGGTCGCGAGAATGCACGCGCGGGGGGAGCGAGTCTGATGGCAGCACCCAAAAGCAGGGATCTGCGTCCGGTCATCAAACTGGTTTCCACCGCCGGCACCGGATACACCTACGTCACCCGGAAGAACCGCCGCAACACCCCCGACCGCCTGGTCCTGCGCAAGTACGACCCGATTGTTCGCTGTCACGTCGAGTTCAAGGAGTCCCGCTGATGGCTAAGAAGTCCAAGCTCGCCGCCGATGCGCGTCGCCGGCGGATCGTGGCCCGCTACGCCGAGCGACGCGCCGAACTGAAGCGCGACAGCATCAACCCGGCGCTCTCCGTCGAGGAACGCCAAGCCGCCATGTCCGCCCTGCATGCGCTGCCCCGCGATGCCTCCCCCACCCGGGTACGCAATCGCGACGCGGTGGACGGACGTCCCCGCGGGTTCGTCCGCAAGGCGGGCGTCTCACGCGTCCGCTTCCGGGAGATGGCCCTGCGCGGCGAGCTGCCCGGCATTACCAAGGCCTCTTGGTAGCTCCCTCATCGACAATCTCTAGACTTCAGGAGTCACTCCATGCGTCCAGGAATCCACCCCGACTACCATCCCGTTGTCTTTCGCGATAAGGCCGCAGACTTCGCCTTCCTCACCCGCTCGACCATCACCTCCTCCCGCACCATCGAGTGGGAGGACGGCAACACCTACCCACTGGTCGACATCGACATCTCCAGCGCCTCACACCCGTTTTGGACGGGGAAGGGACGCATTCTGGATACAGCCGGACGGGTGGAGAAGTTTGAGCGCCGCTACGGCAAGCGCTCCCGCTGAAATCGCAACAGACCGACAAGAGGAGACAGCATGAAGGTTCGAGCCTCCATTCGTTCGCTGGCCAAACAGCCCGGCAGCAAGGTCGTGCGCCGTCGCGGCCACACCTACGTAATCAATAAGAAGAACCCGCGTTTCAAGGCCCGTCAGGGCTGAGCCCAAGCCGCGGGACGGACCGCGATGAACGGATCGCGACAAACGGACCGCGACAATAGGCTCCCGGCCCCGTCTTGACGGCATCGGCGACCTTGGCGCCCCGGGCGTACGCTCGGGGCATGTCGCCTTCCCGTCCCGTTCTGGTAGTCCTCGGCGGGTTGCCCGCCACCGGGAAGTCCACCGTGGCTCGCGAACTCAATCGCGACGGCACCCTGTCCTACATTCGAATCGACTCCATCGAGCAGGCGTTAAGAGTCTCGGTGAGATGGGCGGCGGCGTCCAGGGCTCCGGATACACCGTCGGTTACGCCGTTGCGGGTGACCTGCTGGACGGTGGTAACGACGTTTTCGCCGAGTGTGTCAACCCGCTGCCGCTCACCCGCGACGCGTGGCGGGAGACCGCCCGGACCCACCCGCAGGACGCCGCCGCTGCCATCCGCGCCGCCGCGCGTGCCGCCGTGGGCTCCTGATACCCGCGCTCCGTTCCCGACGCCGTCGCGACGCGCCTCCAGTCCGCCCTTCGTCTCTAATTCCCCGCTCCCACCGCACCCGGCTACCCTCCTGCCATGACCATGTCCGCCCCCACCGCACCCGCCGACGCCCGCCACCTCGTGCTGACCCTGTCCTGCCCCGACCGCCCCGGCATCGTCAACGCCGTCTCCGGCGCGCTGGCCCGGCGCGGCGGCAACATCACCGAGTCCAAGCAGTTCGGCGACGAGGTCTCCGGCCTGTTCTTCATGCGCGTGCAAGTGCAGACCACCGTGGCCCGCGAGGAGTTGGAGAAGGACCTGGCCGAGCTGGCCCGCACCTACTCCATGACCTGGTCGCTGGATGAGGTCGGCCGCCCCATGCGCACCCTGATCATGGTATCCAAGGAGGGCCACTGCCTGACCGACCTGCTCTTCCGCGCCCGCAGTCAGGGCCTGCCGATCGACGTCCTCGGCGTGGTCGGCAACCATGAGGACCTGCATCCCGTGGCCGACTTCTACGGCGTCCCCTTCCACCATATCCCGGTAACTAAGGAGACCAAGACCGACGCCGAGGCGCAGCTACTGGAGCTGGTGGACTCCCTGGACGTCGAGTTGGTGGTGCTGGCCCGCTACATGCAGATCCTCTCCCCCTCCCTGTGCGAGCGCCTCCACGGCGGGGTCATCAATATCCATCACTCGTTCCTGCCCAGTTTCAAAGGCGCCAACCCCTATCGGCAGGCGCACGAACGCGGCGTGAAGCTGATCGGCGCCACCGCCCACTACGTCACCCCCGACCTGGACGAGGGCCCCATCATCGAGCAGGACGTCACCCGCGCCGGCCACGAGGACTCCGTGGAGATGCTGCGCGCCAAGGGGCAGGACGTCGAGCGCCGCGTGCTCGCGCAGGCGGTGCGCTGGCACGCCGAGCACCGGGTTCTGCTCAACGGTCACCGCACCGTCGTCTTCGCCTGACACAGGTGCCCCGCCCCCCTTGCCGGGGCGGTTTTTCCTGACGGCGCTTGCGCCCGCCCGGCAACGGCGAAACACTGCCGTCGTGTCCGCGCCCCTCATCCTGCACCTGCTCGCCGCGCTCACCACCGCCATGGTCGCCGGCTTCCTGGTCATGTACTGCCTGACCATCGGCGGCTTCTTCAGCCATATGGTGCGCACCGGTCAAATCGAGGCTCTACAGCGCCATTACGCGCCCTTCCGACGCCGCACCCGTCTGAAGATCACCTACGCGGCGGCAATGCTCCTCCAGTTCTTCGCGTCCGTGGCGGCGCTCGCCGCCAGCTGGCACACGCCCCTGATCGGCCGCGTCCTCGCCGTCGCCGCCCTGCCCCTGTTGCTCACCGTCCACCGGGTCGCCGGCTTCACCGAACCGGAGGAGACGCTGGTCTCCGGTCGGCCGATCGCCGCCGACGCCGCCGCCCGCTACCTGCGGCTCAACCTGCCGCTGCACGCCCTGTACGCCTGCTTCTACACGCTCGCCGCGACCTGGCTGCTCGTCGAACTCGCGCGCTGGTGAACGATACTCATGCCCGACGGCGCCGCGGGCGTCGCCCCGTCGAACTCTCGCGCGTGAATGGTCGGTCGTTCCGGCCGGGGCTGAGGCACGCCGGCAAGCCGCCTACCGAAGCTTCACAACCTCAGACCGGCCGGCGCGGCAGCCGGTTGAGCCGCTCGGTCATCACCAGGCCCAACAGGGCCAGGGCCAGGAGGTAGAAGGGCAACAGCCACAGGCCGACCCGGCCGGAAAGGAATCCGAACAACGGCGGCATGATGGTGGTCCCGGTATAGGCCGCCGCCATCTGGATGCCGATGATCGCCTGCGAGTTGGCGCGCCCGAAGTTGGCGGGCGTGGAGTGAATGACCGCCGGATACACCGGGGCCGCCCCGATTCCAGCCAGGGCGAAGCCGACGAATGACACCTGCCCCAGCGGCAGCGCCACGATCACCGCGCCGACGGCCCCCAGCAGGAAACCGCCCCTAATGAGCTGCCGGTCCCCAACCCGGTCGGCGAAGAAGCCGCACAGGAAACGGCCCGCGGTCAGTCCCAGGATGAACAGGGCACCGAAGGATGCCGCCGCGGAGGCCTCAAAACCCCGGTCGGAGACGAAGAAGGTCGCACCCCACAGCATGGCCGTCTGCTCGAAGGCGCAGTAGCAGAAGAATGCGAGCAGGACGGAGGGCACCCCGGGGATGCGTAACGCCGTCCGGATCGAGACCTGCCCGTCGGCGCCTCCAACAGCGTCTGCATCACCGCGGCCGACACCGGCGGTCTCGGCGGCCGGTGTGGTCCCGCCCTCCGCCGTCGGCTCACCGGGACGGACCGCGGCAACGCGCCGCCACAACGGGAGACTGGCCAGCAGCACCGCGGCAAGCCCGACTTGCAGCAGGCCGATCCCCCGGTAGGCGGCGGGCCAGTCGCCGTCGGCGGACAGGGCCAGGCTCATGACGAAGGGGCTGATGGAGGCACCAACGCCCCAGAAACTGTGCAGCCAGTTCATGTGCCGCGCGTTGTAGTGGAGAGCGACATAGTTGTTCAGCGCCGCGTCGACGGCACCGGCGCCCAGACCATAGGGGACGGCCCATAGGCACAGCATCCAGAACCGGGTGGCGGTGGAAAAACCCAGCAGCGCCGCGGCCGTCATTGCGACGCTCACAGTGGTGACCAACCCCGCCCCGAAGCGCCGAGTCAACCGCTCCGACGCCAAGGAGGAGATGATGGTACCGACGGCGATGATGAAGGTGATGCCCCCTGCGAATGAGACCGGTACTCCCAGATCCTCGTGCATGACGGGCCAGCCCGCCCCCACGAGCGAGTCCGGCAGACCGAGACTGATGAAGGCCAGGTAGATGATGGCGAGCAGCAGCAGATACACGGGGAGCCTCTCCGAGTAACGGCAGGCGGCACTGATGACTCGATCAGCACCAATCACAAAATTAACCGACGACGCTATTTTAGTTGTCTGTTCCCCAGCCGCAAGGGTCCTTCGTCTACAACACACCCTGCCCGCGCCCACACTGTGGACCTACTCGGAGTCTTGAGCGAGCCCACCGGCTTCCTCGGCCAGCCGCGCAACCGCCCGCCGGTCGACCTTGCCCGGCCCCCGCAGCGGCAGCGCCTCGACGATGAGGATCCGTTTGGGCGTGTGGGCCCCGTCCAGTCGCTCCCGCGCCTCGGCCCGCAGCCGCCGCGCCCAGGCCCGCGGGTCACCCACGTCTCCGCCCATCTCCGGAACGACGACCGCCGCCACGGCACAGCCCCACTGGGCGTGGGGCAACCCGACCACGCAGGCCTGCCCCACACCGGGCAAGACGGTGAGCACCTGCTCGACCTCCCGGGGCGCCACCTTGATGCCGCCGGTAATGATCACGTCGTCCACGCGGCCCAGCACGGCCAGTCGTCGTATCCCGTCGGGGCCGGTCATAACCCGGCCCAGATCACCGGTGAGCAGCTCCCTACCGGCAACCGTGCTCGGCCGCCCGCCGGCGTCCCCGGATCCCCTAGCGACCTCTCCGGACTCCGCAGCCGCCCCACGGACCCGCCGGTCACGGAAGACGGCCGTGTGGCCGGTGGCGTCATCGGCGTAGCCCCGTGCCAGTACCGTCCCGGACAGCACGATCCGGCCGACGCCGTCTGCATCGGGGTTCTCGATGCGCGCCTTGACGCCGTCCAACGGGACGCCGTCGTAGACGCAGCCGCCGCCGGTCTCGCTCATGCCGTAGGTGGTCACCACCCGCACCCCGGCGGCGCGGGCACGCTCCAGCAGGGCCGGGTCGACGGCGGCACCGCCCAGCAGGACGGCGTCGGCACGGGCGAGGGCGGCGGCCGCACGCTCCTGCCCCGGCGCCAGGGCCCGCATCAGTTGGATGGGCACTAGGGACACGCGCACCGGACCATGGTCAGCGTTAAGTGCGCACTCCAGCCCGTCCGCGAGCGCCCCCGGGTCGAAGCCTCCGGAGGTATCCACGATCACCGGGGCGGTCCCGGCCAGAATTGAGCGGACAAGCACCTGCAACCCGGCGATGTGATGGGCGGGCAGGGCGAGCACCCAGGTTCCGCCGCCACCCAGGCGGGCATGCGTCGCCCGCGCCGAGGCCGTCAGGGCAGACATGCTCATGGCCACCAGTGCTCCGGTGCCGGTGGTGGAGCCGGAGGTGCGCAGCAGCACGTCGACGTCCGGGGCGGCGGCGGGCCCGGCCGGGTCGAGCCGTCGGGACAGATCGGATGCAACCGTGACCTCGTCTTCACCCGGCCCGATGGGGACCAGCAGCGGTTGTGGGCCGGCACCGCGCCCGCCCGCATCAATCCGCTCACGCAGAGCAGTGACCGTGGCGGCGACGGCATCAGGACGAGTGCCCCCGCGAAGCAGGAACAATGGGCGGCCGAAGCTGGTTGTCGAAGACACATGCCCAGGGTGGCACGGGACCGCGCCACCGCCACAGTCAACAGAACGGTTAAAGTAGACACGTGCGTGCCCTCCTCTACATCCTCGTCTTCGCGCTGGCCCTGTACGCCGTGCTCGACTGTGTGCGCACGCCCTCGGAGAACATGCCGGCGAACCTGCCCAAGCCCGTGTGGATCCTGATCATCCTGGTGATGACGGTGGTGGGGCCACTGGCCTGGATCATCACCTCCCGGGTGCGGGCCGCGGAGGAGCGCGGCGGCGAAATCGAGCGGACCGTGTGGTCGTCGCAGGAGAGCGCGGGGCTGCACCTGGCGGAACGACCGCGCCCCATGGCGCCCGACGACGATCCCGAGTTCCTCGCCGGCCTGGATCGCGATATTCAGCGTCGTCGTCGGCAGGAACGCAGGCACGAAAACCCCGACGTCCCCAAGCAGGAGGGCGACGAAGGTCCGGGCGATGACCCGAATGGCCGTAGCGGTGCGGACGGCCCCGGGATCCCTTCGGACGACTCCCCGACATCGTGACTGGGACCGACAACACCGACCAGCAGGCGCCGCCCGTGCGCGTCTCGCCCACGGGCGATCCGGCAGTGCCCGTCGCATCCACCGCCGTACCGGCACCAACCGCCCTGGACTGGCGCCGACACTGCCGCCTGACCGGACCCGCACGCTTCCGGGTTCCGCTCAGTGACGCGGTACTGACGGCCCTGTTGGCTGTAGTGGTGCTGGCCGACTTCACGCTGGTGTCCACCTGGGGAGCGCACCCGGCCTATGTGGCGAACACACTGATAGCGCTGGTGGTGACCGCTGCCCAGCCCCTCCGGCACCGATCCCCCGTGATCTCAGGCGTGATCGTCTACCTGGCCATGGTGGCCTATGTGGCGCTGCTGCGCTTCACTCCGGTCAATCTCGGCCTGTCACCGGTGATCGTGGCGGTGCCGACGGCGTTGCATGCGCTGACCCGCTGGGCGCCGGACCGCCGCTGGGGCGTGGGGGCGCTGCTGGCGACGCTTGTCGGCGCGGTCATCAACCCGCATACGTTGTATGCGGTCAATCCGCACACCGCCCACATGTTCGACTATCCGCCCTTCGGCCTCGCCCTCGCCTGCGTGCTCGTGGTGGCCTCCACCTACCTGTGGGCATTACGGTGCCGCACTGCCGCCGAGTCGCTGGACCGGGCCGTCGCCGAAGCCGCCCGCCTGGCCACCACCCGGGCGGTATCCGCGGAGCGCTTGGCCATTGCTCGGGAGCTGCACGACCTGGTCGGTCATGGACTAACCGCAGTCAAGGTACAGGCGGATGCGGGGCTGACACTGGGCACCCCCGATGCCGTCTTAAAGTCACTCACCACGGTGCGTGATGTTGCCGCTGACGCTCTCTCCTCCACGCACGAACTGGTGGCCCTGTTGCGCAGTTCGGCGGTCCAGACCACGACGCAGCGCACACTGGTACCTGTGGCGGACCTGACCGGGCTGCCCGATCTGGTAGAACGCGCCCGCAGCACCGGCCTGAGGGTCGACGCCACGCTGCCTCCCAGGTCCGAACTCGCCGCCTGGAATAGTTCCTGGACCGCACTGCAAAGACTGACGCTGAATCGAGTAGTCACTGAAGGCCTGGCCAACGCGGCACGGCATGGCGCCGGCACCGCCCGCCTCACCGTCGCCGAGCACGACGGCTGGTGCCGGGTGCGTGTCATCAACCCGCTGTCCGAAGGCGAGGGCGCTACTGCGGCGAGCGAGTCGAATGACCGGGAGTACGGATTCGGCCTGACCGGTATGGCCGAACGGCTACGCCTGGTAGGGGGCCGGCTGGAGGCTGGTGCATATGACGACGCCGGGACGTGTTTCCTGCTCGATGCCGTCTTCCCAGCGGCGTTCCCACCTGATTCGCCTACGTCGCCGGTCGTCGGCTAGCGGCTCCGTGGCCCGGGAGGAGTGAGGATCAATGCCCAATAACTGCCTGCGGGTAGCCGTCGTCGATGACCAGCGACTCCTGGTGGCGGCCTTCTGTTCCCTGCTGGAGGCTCAGCCGGATATGACCGTGGTGGCCACTGCGCATGACGGGCGGGCGGCGCTGGCGGCCCTGCGCCGCGCCCGGGAAGCCGGCGAGGCGGCTGACGTCGCGCTTATGGACATCCGGATGCCGGGGCTCGACGGGATCACGGCCGCCCGGCGGCTGCTGTCCGACCCGGGCCTAAGCGGCTCCGGCGGCGACCGCCCCACACGGGTACTGATGCTCACCACGTTCCAGGAGGAGGAGTTGGTGTTGGGGGCGCTGCGAGCCGGGGCGGTCGGCTTTCTGCTGAAGGACTCCGGCCCGGCCGATCTGTTGGCGGCGGTTCGTGCCGTAGCCGCCGGTCAGGCCTGGCTGGACCCGATGGTCACCCCCTACGTGTTGCGGGCACTGGAGGGAGAGCCGGCGCGTACCGCAGGCGATCCGGCCGCGACGACCGTGGTCTCGGGCGCCGCACCGGCCTCTCGCCCAGTGAGTGTGGAGCACGGCGAACGACCCGGGGCCGAGACCGGGCTCCTGCCCGGTGAAGCGTTGACCGACCGCGAGCGTGACGTGCTCGAATTGGTGTGCCGGGGCATGACCAACCCGGAGATCGCCGCGCGCCTGTACATCGCCGAGTCGACCGTTAAGACCCACGTCAAGGCGCTGCTGGGGTGTACGGGCTGCCGCAACCGGGTGGAGCTGGTCATTCACGCCCTGCAAGCCGGGATGGTCCGCACCGACCCTTAGACGGCAACCGCCCTCCCCCTTTCGGGGGAGTCGTCGGAGGAGGGCGGGCCGGAGGCCGGGCGGCATTCGTGTCCCATGTGGGGATCCGCCGCCGGGGTGCGCGGGCGGACGCTGAGCACATGACCGCACAATCGTCATCCCCTTCTATTGCGCCGACAGTCTCCACCTCCGGCTCATCCCACATACCCGCCGCTGCCATAGCCCCACCTGGCCTGGCTCTGCGGGGGGTCGACGTCAGTTACGGCCGACAGCGAGTGCTCAAGGGGCTGAACCTGACTGCCCGTCCGGGTCGCGTGTACGGTCTGCTGGGGCCAAATGGCGCCGGTAAATCCACGACCTTCAACATCGCACTGGGGCTACTGCGCCCCGCCGCCGGTTCAATCCAGGTGTTGGGTAGACCCCTCGATCGCGAGAGCCTGATGCATATGGGCGCGAGCATCAATGGCCCCGCCTTCTATCCGCAGCTGTCCGCACGCCGCAACCTGCGCATCCATTGCCTGCTGACCGGTACCGCCTCGGAGGTCATCGACCCGTTGCTGGAGCAGGTCGGCCTGGGCCAGGCCGGCCGCAAACGGGCGGGAAGCTTCTCCACCGGTATGAAGGTGCGCCTGGCCCTGGCGATGGCACTATTGGGCGACCCGGAGGTGCTGGTGCTGGACGAGCCGCAGTCCGGACTGGACCCGCAGGGCATCATCTGGCTGCGCGATCTGCTGCGCGAGCTGGCTGCGGGCGGGCGCACCGTCATCGTTTCCAGTCATGTGCTCGGGGAGATGGCGCGTACTTGCGATGACATCGGTGTGCTCGCAGGCGGGCGCATGGTCTACGAGGGGCCGCTGGTCGACTTCGCCACGGCCGGGCAGGATCTTGAGGAGGCCTTCCTCGCCGCCCTCGCCGGGGCCGAGCAGCAAAGCGGGCGGGAGGCACGCAAATGACCACTGAGATCAGCGCAGCAGCCTCCCTGGCCTCCCCCACCCGGACGGATTCCCCGACGCGGCCCCGAGCCGCCTACCGGCCGCGGAACCTGCCCAGTATCGGCGCCGTACTGCGCGCGGAGTTGGGTCGTAGCAGGCACACCGCTACCTGGGGCGTTCCGGTGGGAGTACTGGTCTTCGCCCTGCATGCCCTGCTGGTGGCGCATGCCGCCCGTACCGCCGACGGCTGGAATGACGGCGTGCTGCCGTGGCTGAACCCCTACCCCGCCGCCTTCGCCCTGCCCATGGGGGCGCTGACCGGCGCCATGGTTGCCTGGCGGGAACGGCGCCACCGGGCGGGTGGAACTGTCTGGCGGGGCGCCTCCCCTGCGCTGACCGTGGCGGTACGCGTAGCCGTGCTGGCCGCCTCGGCCCTGGTATCGCAGGTCATTCTGCTGGCACCGATCGTGATCGACGCACTCATTCGCGGCGCCGGCTGGGGTCCGTGGCCCCAGTACCTGCTGTTCGCCCTGGTGATGTGGGTGTCGGTCACGGGGGCGAGCGTGTGGGGGCTGGCCCTGGGCCAGTGGCTCGGCGGCATCGCCGTCGGGCTGGCCCCGGCGCTGGCATTGGTGTGGTCGGCCGCGGGCGCACTGCATGCAGAAACGACGTTCTGGTGGGCGCGGCCGTGGACCTGGGCGATGCGCCCGACCCTGCCGCTGCTGGAGGTGCATGCCAACGGCATCTCCTTGGAGGCGGGCTCACCGGTGTGGGATTACCCGGTGGCGCCGGGCGTGCTGGGCAGTGCCGGGCTGTGCCTGCTCGGCGTCGTCGCCGTGCTGCTGGGCGCGCGCCGCGCGGTGGGGGCTCTCATCGTTCAGCGCCGTACCACTCTTCGCCCACGTTTCTGGGCACGGACACAAGCCGCCGAACCCACCTCGACCGGTCGGGTAGATACGATGCCCGCGCCGGTCTCTTCACCGGACGCCTCGAGTTCTGCGCCGTCCGGGCCTGTCGGTCCGGCGCTCACCTCGGGCCATGCTGTTCCCGCCGGGACGACGGTCGTAGCCGGCCGAACAGCGCACGCATCACAACACGGCCTGTCCCCTGCGGTTCTGGCCGTACTGACATCGCCGGGTTCACGCAGTACCTTCCGGGCGGTCGCCCTCGGTCTGCCCTGGCGGCTGTGGGCGGTGCTCACGGTCGTGCTGCTGGCGCTTTTGGGCCTGACGCAGGCGGGCTACTCCGCCGCTTACGCCCTGCCGCTGTTCACCCTGGCGGGAGCGCCGATTGCCGCCTGGGTGGCGGGGGCGACGGCGTGGCGCGCCCAGGCCGACGCCTGGCGAGGTCTGGTGCTGCTAGCCCGGCCGGCTGCTCTGACGGCGGCGGCGCTGACCTGGGCGATGGTGCTGCTGGCTGTGGCGCTGATCCCCGCGTGGGCCATAGCCCGCCTGGGGGCACCGCTGTTCCCCACCCATCCGGAACTGGGAGGGTTAGGCGCACCCGTGTACGTGTTCATGGTTACGCCTTTCGTGGTCTTCATGCTCACCGCGCTCTCCCACACGCTGGCGCAGATAGCCGGGACGGCGGTGACGGTGATCGTTGGCGTGGGCCTGTTCCTGGTGGGCCTGGTCATCGACGGAAACGAGGCACTAGTGGCGACGTCGCTGTGGCACCTGGCGCCATGGGGCTGGATTCAGGCGGCGGGCACCTACCCGGGACGCTGGGCCACGATCGCGGCCGCAAGCCTGGCGATCGGCGTGGCCGCCTTCGCCGTCAGCGCCACCCGAGGCCGCGCCGTCGCCGCCCGGCAGACCGAATAGCTCGACGGCTCCCGCCGAGGCCGGCGCCGCCACGGCTTCACCCGCGGTGCACCCCCTCAGTTGTCATGATTCGGGACAAACGCCAGATGCGCACCTTCAGGCCTTCTTCAGAACGGCTTAATTCCAACGATCCGATAGCAGCAGTTGGCTACTTCAGGGTTGTTTGTCCCGAATCTTGACACTCACCGCCCGCGCGGGCGCGTCAGCCCAGGGCACGCGGCTGGAAGCGGGGCCAGTTGGAGGTGTCCACGGCGTAGCCCCAGGCGGCGGCGTGGGCGAACCAGTCGGTCGGCAGCCAGGTGCGTCCCACCAGCTGGGGGTGTCCGGGCAGGTACCGGGCCGCCCACATCACCAGCACCAGTTCGGCCCATTGGGCGCGCAGCTTCCATCGCGCCGAGCCGGAGGCATTGGCGGCTGCCATCACCACTTCACCGATCCCGGTCAACTGCACCTCCTGCACGTCGGCGAAGGCGATCGGCATGACGCCCTCGCCGGTGCCCAGATAGATGCCGTGGGTCGACACCGTCAGCCGGGCGTAGGCCAGGTGCCGCCACTTCTCCACGGCGTCGGCCTCGGCGGCCCGCTTGCGCCGGGAATTCACGTAGGCCTGCCCACCGAAGAAGGCGGCCGTCAGAGCCAGCCCCACCGGTCCACCGGCCAGGAAGAAGCCCCGGGAGGGGTTGTATGTCGCCTCGCCACGTCGCCACACAAGCATCTCCGCATCACAGGTGGCCAGCATTACCTCATCGGCGGCGAAGGCCGCACGGATGGGGTCCACCACCGGGGAGACAGGGTTGGGGCGGCGTCCCGCCCGCAATGCGGTGAGCACACCGGCGGTGTTCCACCATATGAAGTCCTGGCCGGTCCAGGGCCGCTGCGGTGCGGGCCGGAACGGGGTGGCGGGGACGACGTCGGCAACTCGAGCGGGAACCAACTCGCCCACGGTTGATCCGGCCGGGGCTGCCGAGCCCACAGCTGGGCTCCGATCAGCAGACGCATGCTGCCCTCCGGGCAGATTCGGGTCAGCGGAACCCTCCGGGTTGGCGCCGTCAGCAACGTGGTCGGACCGCTCTGGGCCCGGCGGTACGGGCATGCCGGTCATGCGTCCCCGGCGCTGGCAGTAGCGTCAACCCCGCCGCCGACATTCTCGGTGGCGCCGGAAATCCCGGGCACCATGTCTGCGGCGCGGCGCAGCAGGTCCCCGGCGGGCTCCCAATAGGACAGCCCCACCAGGGTGCGTCCATCGAAGGTGAGCGAGGTCAGCGAGGCCAAGGAGCACTGGCGGCGCCGCGGGTCGTGCGGCAGTGGACGCCCCTCCAGGCGCAGACGCAGCGCCCACACGGGCAGCTGGTGGGATACCAGCAGGGCCTCACGCCCCTCCACCTGCGGTATGGCGGCGCGCACGGCCGCGCTCATACGGGCCACCAGCTGCGTGTAGGGCTCCCCCCAGCTGGGGCGCAGCGGGTTGACGTAGTAGCGCCAGTACTCGGGGCGGGCCAGGATCGTGCGGTCCCGGTTGACGGGCACGCCCTCGAAGTGGTTGTCGGCCTCGATCAGGCGCGTATCGCAGGTGGGGGCGAGGCCGAAGGCGACCGCCGTGGGGGCACCGGATTCGCGGGCGCGCTCCAGCGGCGAGGTGATCACGGCGGCGATGTCGTGACCGGAGGCGGACAGGACATCCGCTACCTGGTCGGCCATCTGGCGACCGAGTTCGGAGAGGTGATAACCGGGCAGGCGCCCGTAGAGCACGCCCTCGGGGTTGTGAACCTCGCCGTGCCGCATGAGATGGATGGTGGTACGCGCCATGCCGCGATTCTCGCACGCCCGCTGCCCCGTGGCGATGCCGCCCGACACCGAGATCGCCGTCCGGGTTGCCGCCGCGGCGTATCGTGCGTCACCGCCCGCCGTCCCGTATGGTGCGTCCATGACGACTCGCAGCGCATGGGGTCTCGGCCTGGCGACCGTGACCGACGACGGCCACACCCTCGACGTCTGGTACCCGCGACCGGTCCTGGGCCGGGCACCGGAGGACGGCGACGCCGACCTGCTGGCCACGCTCAGTTCCATGGAGCGCCGCGACCCCGCCCGCGGCGTGCACACCACGGTGGTGCGCACCTCGGCGGATCTTGACGACGCCCCGCAGACCGTGGCAGGCGCCTATCTGCGCCTGCACGCGCTCTCCCACCGGCTGGTGCGGCCGAACACCATCAACCTGGACGGCCTGTTCTCCCGCCTGCCGAATGTGGTGTGGACCTCCGCGGGCCCCTGTGCGGTGCAGGGATTCGAATCCACGCGGATCCGCCTGCAGGCCTCACTGGGGCACCCGGTGCAGGTGCTGTCAGTGGACAAGTTCCCACGCATGACCGACTACGTGCTGCCCACCGGGGTGCGCATCGGCGACGCCGCGAATGTGCGCCTGGGGGCGTACCTGTCGGAGGGCACCACCGTCATGCACGGCGGCTTCGTCAACTACAACGCGGGCACGCTCGGCCGTTCAGTGGTGGAGGGGAGCATCGCCCAGGGCGTGGTGATCGGCAACGGCTCCGACATCGGCGGCGGTGCCTCCACCATGGGGCTGGCCACGGGTGGTGGCGCCGGCCGGGTGGCGCTGGGCGAGCGCTGTCTGCTGGGCGCCAACTCGGGCCTGGGCATTCCGCTCGGCGATGACTGCGTGGTGGAGGCCGGTCTGTTCGTGACCGCAGGCACGCGCGTGTCATTGATGCCCCAAGGAGGAGTGGTGCCCGGCTCGCACGGGCTGTTCAAGGAGCCGCGGGTGGTTGCCGCCACCGAACTGGCGGGCGCCTCGAATGTGCTGTTCCGCCGCAACTCCCAGTCCGGGGCGGTGGAGGCACTCTCCCGGGGAGGCAAGGGGATCGAGCTGGCCGCGCAGAGCGCCTCTCACTAGTTCCGACGACGACGGCGCCGCCACTCATTCAACACTCCCATCGTCCATTGCTTGGGACGGCCACAGCCACCATGCAAGACGACCACTGTGCCCGCACCCCACTTTTTGTGACACGCGTTACGATAGATGACAGCTGATCCCGAAGTCGTCGTCGATGGGAGCTCCGATGTCCACATCCACCCGCTCCCCCTCCCCAACCATTCCGAGCGGTGACTCCCGCGCCGCCGCGCCCACCGGCGGCGCGGGCGCCTCCGGTGGGCGCGGCGATCTGCCGACCGGCCGTCCGCGCCGGCGCGCGCGCCCATCCTTCACCACGCTGAAAACGACCATGGCGATCACCGGCACCCTCATGGCGGCATTCGTGCTGGTCCACATGATCGGCAACCTCAAGGCCTTCCAGGGGGCGCAGGCATACAACAACTACGCCGAGTGGCTGCGGGAGATCGGCTACCCGCTCATCCCCCACGAGGGCGTGCTGTGGATCATGCGGCTGGTCCTGGGCCCCTGCCTGATCCTGCACGTGGCAGGCGGGATCACCCTGTGGTGGCGGGGCCGCAAAGCCCGCGGCTCCTTCCGTCGGCAGAACATGCGCCCACGCACCTTGGGCGCCCGCACCATGATCATCACCGGCGGCCTGCTGCTCGTCTTCATCGCCGTGCACCTGCTCGACCTGACCATCGGCCGCCTGGTCTCCCCGCAGGGCTTCATGGCCGCCACACACTCCGACGGCGAACTTACGGCATACGCCTATGAGAACCTGATCGCCAGCCTGTCACGCCCACCGATGGCGATCTTCTACAGCCTGGTGATGCTGGCCATCGGAGTGCACCTGGCACAGGGACTGTGGTCGGTCGTCAACGACCTGGGCGGCACCGGCACCCGGCTGCGTCGCATCTGCCTGGGAATCGCCATCGCCGTCGCCCTAGCCATAGCGATTGGCAACGGCATGCTGCCCCTGCTGGTGTTGAGCGGAGTGATCTCATGAGCCCCCTACCCCCGCCCCCGGTCGACGACCTGTACGACGTCGGCCCCGACCTGGACCCGCACCTGCCCGACTGTCCACCCGAGGAGGCCTGGGCGCGTCGGCGCGACGAATACCGGCTGGTCAACCCCGCCAACCGGCGGCGCCTGACCGTGATCGTCGTCGGCACCGGTCTTGCCGGCAGCGGGGCCGCCGCCACCCTGGGCCGGCTCGGCTACCGGGTGGAATGCTTCAGCCTGCACGATCTGCCCCGCCGCGCGCACTCGGTTGCCGCACAGGGCGGCATAAACGCCGCCCGCGCCCGCAAGGTCGACGGCGACTCCCTGCACCGTTTCGTCAAGGACTCCGTCAAGGGCGGCGACTACCGGGGCCGGGAGGCCGATGTGGTGCGTCTGGGGATCGAATCGGTGCGGGTGATCGACCACATGTACGCCATCGGCGCCCCCTTCGCCCGCGAGTACGGCGGCCAGTTGGCCACCCGCTCCTTCGGCGGCGTGCAGGTCTCCCGCACCTACTACACACGCGGGCAGACCGGCCAGCAGTTGGAAGTCGCCTGCGCCCAGGCGCTGCAGGAGCAGATCGACGCCGGAAGCGTGCACATGCACTCCCGCACCGAGATGCTGGACCTGATCGTCGCCGACGGGCGCGCCCAGGGCATCGTCACCCGCGACCTGCTCACCGGCCAGATCCGAGCCTGGACGGCGCACGCCGTCATCCTGGCCACCGGCGGCTACGGCAGCGTCTTCCACTACTCCACCCTGGCCATGGCCTCCAACGCCTCGGCCACCTGGCGGGCACACCGCCGCGGCGCTGCCTTCGCCTCCGCCTGTATGGTGCAGTTCCATCCCACCGCGTTGCCGGTCTCCTCCCACTGGCAGTCCAAGACCACGCTGATGAGCGAGTCGCTGCGCAACGACGGGCGCATCTGGGTGCCCAAGCGGCCCGGGGACGACCGCCCCCCGAATGACATTCCCGAGGAGGAGCGGGACTACTACCTGGAGCGCAAGTACCCGGCCTTCGGCAACCTCACCCCCCGCGACGTCGCCTCCCGCAACGCCCGGGAGCAGATCGAGTCCGGGCGCGGCGTCGGGCCGCTGCACAACTCCGTCTACCTGGACTTCCGCGACGCCCTGCAGCGCCTGGGCAAACCGGTGATCGCCGCCCGCTACGGCAACCTGTTCGACATGTACCTGGACGCCACCGGCGAAGACCCCTACGAGGTGCCCATGCGCATCGCCCCGGGCGCCCACTTCACCATGGGCGGACTGTGGGTGGACTTCGACCAGATGTCCACCATTCCGGGGCTGTTCGTGGGCGGAGAGGCCTCCAACAACTACCACGGCGCCAACCGGCTGGGGGCGAATTCGCTGCTGAGCGCCTCCGTGGACGGCTGGTTCACACTGCCGCTGTCGGTGCCGAACTACCTGGCGGGACTCGTGGGCAGTGGCGTACTGGCCGACGACGCCCCGGAAGTGACCGCCACCCTCGCCGAGGCCCGCAGCCGAGTGGAGGCTCTGCTGGCGGTGGGCGGCACGCACCGGCCCGTCTGGTTCCACCGGCGCCTGGGGGACATCCTGTACGCGGATTGCGGGGTGAGCCGCTCGGAGGCGGGGTTGCACCAAGGTCTGGAACGGGTACGGGCGCTGCGCGAGGAGTTCTGGGCGGATGTGAGGATCGTCGGCGGGCCGGAGCGACTCAATCAGGAATTGGAGAGGGCGCTGCGAGTGGCCGACTTCCTGGAGCTGGCCGAGGTGATGATCCTGGACGCGCTGGATCGGCGCGAGTCCGCCGGGGCGCACTTCCGAGAGGAGTACGCCACCGCCGAGGGCGAGGCCAAGCGCGACGACGCCGACTGGTGCACCGTGTCCGCCTGGCTGACCGACGCCTCCGGTCGGCATACGCGCCGCAGTGAACCGTTGAGCTTCTCGCTGGTACCGATGCAGGTGAGGGATTACCGATGAGAGTGGAACTGGAGATCTGGCGGCAGGACGGTCCACGCGCCCGCGGCCACTTCGAGTCCTACGCCGTGGACGACGCCGAGCCGGAGATGAGCCTGCTCGAACTGCTGGACCGCCTGAACGATCAGATCATCGAGGACGGCGGCGAGCCGGTCGTCTTCGAATCCGACTGCCGCGAGGGCGTGTGCGGCATGTGCGGATTCCTGGTCAACGGCAAGCCCCACGGGCCGCAGGACAACACTCCCGCCTGCCGCCAACACCTGCGCGCCTTCCCCGGGGTCACCCGCTTCCGCCTAGAGCCGTGGCGTTCCGCAGCCTTCCCGGTGATCCGCGACCTGGTGGTGGACCGCACCGCGCTGGACGAGTTGATCCGCGCCGGCGGGACGGTGGACGTGGCCGCGGGAACAGCCCCGGACGCCGATTCCGTGCCCCAGCCCTATCTGCAGGCAGAGCAGGCACTCGACTTCGCCGCCTGCATCGGCTGCGGGGCGTGTGTGGCCGCCTGCCCCAACGGCGCGGCCATGCTGTTCGCCGGTGCGAAGCTGGCGCACCTTGCGCTCATGCCGCAGGGCCGCCACCAGCGCTCCCGGCGGGCCCGCCGCATGGCGCAGACGGTCGATGAGATCTTCGGTCCTTGCTCCCTGTACGGGGAGTGCGTACCGGCGTGCCCGGCCGGCATCCCGCTGACGGCGATCGCCGCCCTGAACCGGGAGGTGCTGCGCGCCGGCCTGCGCGGCCGCAGTCGCGACGACTGAGGCCGCCGGCCGAGCTGGTTGCTCCTGACTCACCTTCAAGGCCGACGACGGCGGTTCGCCTGCCGGGTCGACCGCATCGTCCACACCGAACCGGCGCAGATCCGGGTCCGCTCACCGGTGACCACGAGGCGAGTCGACTCGGGATAGGCCGGGTAGATGCGTGCGGACAGTGCCCGGTGGTCGCTGAAGAGTTCTAGCGTGGAACGGTCCAGGATCACCCGCAGGTGAACCGGATCGTTCTCGTCACCACGGGTGCGTACCGGCATCGTCTTCAGCCCGGCGTCAACCCCCGGCTCATGAGACGACTGCGAGGTATCCACCTCTATCACGCAACCGTCAGCACCCCGTGCCATACGGATGACTGTCCGTTCGCCCCGGTCGGATTCTTCGCCGTCGTGATCGAGGACGACCTCCGCGCAACCCTCCTGATCGAGAGCGAGCACAAGCTCGATGTCGAGCCCGCCACCACGTGTAGATGACGCCCACCGGCCACCGTCAAGGACGCCCTCGGGGATCACCTCATGCTGCTCCCGCAGCCGGGCGAGCTCCGGCACCGGCTCGACGGCGAGTCCGCCGTCCGCGTCAGCCGACAGCAGCCGCGGCACGGTCATTGCACCGCACCAGCCGGCACGGGCGACGCTGCGCTCCTCACGCCCCTCGGGCATCCAGCCGAACTGGATGCGGCGACCGGTCTCATCCAAGTAGCTCTGGGGGGCGTAGCAGAAGCGTCCGCCCCAGTCGACGCGCCGTAAACCCGTGGGATGGAAGCGGCCTCCAGAGTAATGCCCTATGAAAGCCAACGCCTCAAGAGGTTGCCCCTGGTTCCACGCAGAGAAGATCAGTGCATGCGTTGCCGAGCCGGTCACGGCCCCACCAGGGTCGTCGTGGATGGGCTCCTGCAGAGCAATGAGGTCGGGGCACTCCCACATGGTGGCGGTCCACGGTTCCTCGGGGCCTGACTGCCAGTCCGAACCGGAGAGAATCGGCCCCCGATAGGTCCAGTGCCGCAGATCCGGGGAGGTGTACCGCAACACGGTGCCGCCATGCTCGACGGTGCCCGCACCCATCAGCCCGGTCCAGCTCCCGTCGGCCTCCTGCCACACGCAGTGGTCGCGGAAGCCGGTGATCTCCGGGGTATCGGGCGGGCCGGCGATTACCGGATTGTGCGGGTACTTGTCCCACCCGACCAGGAATGGATCGGCGCCATCGGCGGCTACCGCGAGAGCCGCCGCCTGACGGCCCTCGCGATTGGCCGAGTACACGAGGGTGGGAAGACCGCGATCGACCACCGCCACCCCCGACCAGCACCCGTCCGCATCGGCTCCCCGCCCCGCTTGCGCCGGCGCCAGGGCGATGGGCAGGTCCGTCCATGTCAGCAGGTCCCGTGAGACCGCATGCCCCCAGTGAATCCGGTGATGCGTGGGACCTACCGGGTTGTACTGGTAGAACAGGTGGTGGATCCCGTCACGGTGAAGGAGCCCATTCGGGTCATTCATCCAGCCCGCGGGAGGAGTGAAATGGAACCGGGGCAGGAGCGGGTCCGCTTGCGCACGCGTGAGGAGTTCATCCTGAAACAGTCCACCGTCTGCCGACGCCGGCTCAGGGGATGATTCAGGCGGTACTACGGAGTTCACCGTGCCGCAGCCTCCTCGGTCCTACGCGTCCCGCTTCCCATTTCGGTGGTCAGTGCCGTTCCCGCAGCGCCCCGCGGGGCGTACCGGTGGCAACGGACCCAGTGATCCTGACCGATGCGGTGGCGCACCGGTTTCGTTTCCGAGCAGGACTCTGCGCCCCCGACGTGCGGGCAGGACTCCGGGTGGAGCACCTGCCGCCGCAGGGCCTGACGTTCCTCCTTGCTGAGCGCGAGGCGGCGAGTGGGGTCCGGTACCGCCGAAAGCAGCAGCCGCGTGTAGGGGTGGTCCGGTTGGGCCATGATGTCCACGGAGGGCCCCGATTCCACCAGCTCACCGCCGAACAGGACTGCAGTCGTATCCGCGACGTACCTGGCACTGGCGAGGTCGTGCGTGATGTAAAGCATCGAGAGCCCCCGTTCGTCACGGAGCTTGAGCATGAGATTGAGGATACCGATGCGCACCGATACGTCCAGCATGGACGTCGGCTCGTCGGCCAGCAGTATCTCCGGGTCACAGGCCAGGGCCCGTGCGATCGCGACTCGTTGGCGTTGGCCGCCGGAGAGTTGATGCGGATAGGAGTCGAGCATGTTCGTCTCCAGGCCGACGGTCGCCATCAGGTCCTCGGCGGCGCGTTCACGTTCCGATCCCCGCTGCCCGGGTCGGTGCAGCGCGAGGGAACGCCGCAGCACATGCCCGATCGTGTGGACGGGGTTGAGTGACCCGAAGGGATCCTGAAACACCATCTGGACGCGACCGCGGTAGGCGCGTGACACCCGGTGCGGCTCCTGCTTGAGAATGTCTTGGCCGTCAACCAGGAATCGTCCCGAAGTGGGTTTTTCGAGACGGGAGACAATTCTGGCGATGGTGGACTTGCCCGATCCGGATTCGCCTACCAGCGCGAGGATCTCTCCCTTATGCAGGGTGAGGTCGACGCCTGACAGGGCATGCACGACCTTTCGGGACAGCAGTCCCCCCTGGGAGAAGTCCTTGTGCAGATTCTCAATCCTCAATACGGGCTCTCCCAGGGGCGGGGTGACGATCAGCTGCTCACTCATGACAATTCCTTGTTGGCGTGGTCGGTCTGCGAAGGCTCATCACGACGGCGGGGGGAGGCGGACGGCGACTGCTCTGCGTGCACCGGTGCCATCCACCGCCCGGGGGCGGCCTCCACCAGGTCCGCGATGGCACGGGCCCAGGGACGATCCGCGCCGTCGCGGGAATCGGACAGTCCGGTGCGGCGCACCCGCGGGCCGCTGATGGGAGGGAAGGCCCCCATGAGGGCGCGGGTGTAGGGGTGGAGCGGATCGGAGAAGATCTCCTTCGACGGCCCCATCTCCACCAGACGCCCGCCATACATGACTCCCATACGGTCCGATATATCAACCATCAGGGAGATGTCATGGGTGATGAACAGGATCGAGAATCCCAGGCGGTCCTTGAGCTCAATCACCTGCTCCATGATCTCCTGCTGGACCACCACATCGAGTGCGGTAGTCGGCTCGTCCATGATGAGCAGCGACGGATTGAGCGCAAGCCCGATGGCGATCACCGCGCGCTGCCGCATACCGCCGGACAGCTGGTGGGGGTAGCTTCTGAGACGATCCGTCGGGATGCCCACGACCCCCAGTAGTTCGGCGGCCCGGTCCCGTGCCTCCCGCTTGGAGATGTGCTCATGGGTGGTCAGGACGTCAATGATCTGATCGCCAACCGTCATCACCGGGTTGAGCGCATTCATCGCGGATTGGAATACCATCGCCACCTCACGCCACCGGAACTGTCGGAGCTCCTCGGCGGACATGGCCAGTACGTCACGCCCGTCGAAGGTGATGGTCCCATGGGTGATCTCAGCGGGAGGCTTGAGCAGCCGCATGATCGCATTGGCGGTGGTGGACTTCCCGCAGCCGGACTCGCCGGCCAGCCCCAGGACCTCTCCCCTGCCGATGGTGAAGCTCACCCGGTCTGCTCCGATCACGGAGCGGGCCTCACCGCTGTACTCGACTCTGAGGCCGTCCACGATCAGCAGCGGGTTCTCGCCCCCGTGCCGACGGCGGGCCATCCTGGAGTCCGTCGAGGCGCCTTTTATTTCACTCATCTCAGACCTCCACCGCGGTCGCGCCCTCGCGCAGCGCCTTGCGGGCTCGCTTGGAGGGCTTGCGCAGGCGGGGGTTGGTGACCTCGTCCACGCCGAAGTTGATCATTGCCAGTGCGAACGCCACCAGGGCGATGCACAGACCGGACGGCAGGAAGGTCCACCAGCGACCGGTCATGAGGGCGCCGTCGTTAGATGCCCAGTAGAGGTTCGTTCCCCAGGAGACCACCGAGGAGTCACCCAGACCGAGGAACTCCAGTCCGGCCTGGCTGCCGATGGCGGCGTTCACGCAACCGAGGATCGTCGACATCACTATCGATGCCATGTTGGGCAGGATTTCGCCGAACATGATTCGCAGGGGTCGTTCACCCGTGACCAGGGCGGCGGCCACGAAGTCCTTGCCCCTAACCGACATGGCCTGGCTACGCATCACCCGGGCGGCGCCCGCCCAGCCGGTGACCACCAGGACGATGATGATCGTCCCCTGCCCCGGAGGCATGAAGCCGGCCAGGACCACCAGGAGCGGAAGCCCCGGGAGCAGCAGGAACACATTGGTGACGACGGCGAGGATGCCGTCCACTGCTCGGCCGAAGTAGGCCGAGGCCAGGCCGATCAGCAGCGCCACGAAGGTGGCGACGACGCCGACGCTGAGTCCTACCGCCAACGACGAGCGCGCTCCCCACAGGGTCATCGCGAACACGTCCTGCCCCTTCGGGGTGACGCCCAGCCAGTGCGCGCCACTGGGCGGCGCCGCCGTGGAGGAGGTGATCCGGGCCGGGTCACCAGGACTGATAACAGGCGCCAGCAGCGCCAGGGCGATGAAGACGAGTAGCACGACCACCCCGAACAGCGCCTTACGGGAGTTCAGAAGGCTGCGCACAAGCCCGGTCTGGCGCCGACTGCGTGCAGAAGGCATGGCTACCAGCGGATTTCCCATGAGTGATCTCCTTTCAGGCGGTCCGCACGCGCGGGTCGAGACGGACGTAGACAATGTCAACCAGGAAGTTGGCGGCCAGAACCGCCGCGGTGATCGTGAAGAAGATCCCCTGCATCAGCGGGTAGTCGAGCGCGTTGACGGCGCTGAGCAGCTGATATCCGACGCCCGGATAGGCGAAGACCGCCTCGGTGAGCATGGAGCCGCCGACAATGAATCCCAGGGACATGCCGAAGCTGGTCACCGAGGGGAGCATTGCATTGCGGGCGGCGTACCGGAGCATGATGCGGGAGCGTTTGAGCCCCTTCGCCTCGGCCATGATGATGTAGTCCTCGGAATTGGTCGAGATCATCGTGTTGCGCATTCCCAGCGCCCAACCGCCGAGTGACACCAGGACAATGGTGGTGGCCGGCAGCACCAGGTGGTAGGCGACATCCCCGAGGAAGGCGATGCTCCCCCAGTCCGCGACGACGCCCGCGGTGAAGGCGTGACGCAACGGGAACCAGCCCAGGCCCGTGCCGAAGACGTACAGCCCCGCCATGGCCAGCCAGAAGTAGGGGAACGATCCCAGAAACACCAGGAGCGGCGGAAAGACGGAGTCGACGATGCCTCCGCGGTACCAGGCGGCTATGATCCCCAGGAGATTGCCGAGCAGCACGGCAATTATGAGGGAGACGGCGCCCAGGAGGATGGTCCATCCGATCTGACTGCCGATGACCTCGGAGACCGGAGTCGGGAACCGCGATATGGACACTCCCATGTCACCGGTGAGCATCGCCTTGATGTAGGAGATGTACTGCTGCCACATGGGGCGGTCATCCAGCCCGAACAGCTGTTGGAGCTGGAGGGCCTGTTCCTCGGTGAGTTTGGCGCCGCCCTTGGAGAACATGCGGGACACCGGATCCCCGGGCATCAGTCGGGGCAGCAGGAAATTGAGGGTGATGGAGGCCCAGAAGGCGAGCAGGTAGAACCCCAGCCGCTTCAAGACGTAAGACATGAATCAGTCTCCTTGCACGAGCATCGCGTGTACGAGTCCACCGGCTGCGCTTCAGGCACGCGGTTCGAGGCTCGTCAGGATCAGTACCGTGGTCGTCGACCTGGTGGCCAGGGAGGCGTAGTCGTTATCCTCAGTGGGCCAGCCGATGAAGTTGACATCGGTGTAGGCACCCCATTCCGGCCCGGGGAACAGTGGGATGACGGGCCAGGTCTCGAGGAAACGCGCCTGGATCCGCTTGCAGATCTCCTTCTGCTCGGCCTCGTCGAAGGTCGCCGCGAACTCGGCCAGCAGCGCGGTGGCCTCGGCGTCGCCGAAACGGTGGTAGTTCTCAAATGCCTGCTCGCCGACCGGCCTCACCTTCTCCTCAGACAGGGCGGACTGGTAGTAGGTGTAGGGCGTGGCGCCGACGGAGGACCAGCACACGGCGGTGTCGAAGGAGCCGTTCTCCAGCACGGAGGTGACCTCGGACCAGTCCGGGGAATCGACCGTGGCCGTGATACCGACATCGGCGAGGTTCTGCACGATGATCTGCGCGACGCTCAGCCAGTCGGAGGAGGTCGAGCCGACGGAGATGGAGAAGCTGAGCTCACTGCCGTCCGGATTACTGCGCCTGCCATCGGCGCCCTTCACATAGCCGGCCGCATCAAGTGCCTTCTCGGCGGCGGACACGTCGTATGTGCAAAGCGGAGAGGCGAGGCTTTCCGGGTCCTTCCAGTCGGCGAATCCATCACCCATTCCGGTGGGGTCTATGGGGCTGGCGTAGCCGCTCATCCCCGTCTGGCACACCGCCTCCCGATCGACGGCCTGACTCACGGCCTTGCGGAATGCCGGGTCGTTGAAGGGCGCCTTGGTGGTGTTCAGCGTCCACTGAATGGTCGAACCGATGCCGGGGAACCAGTAGTGACGGTGTTCGGGGTCCTTGTCCACGTAGGCCGTCTGGATGTCGGCCATGTACTGGGGCGCCCAGTCGACGTCACCGTTGACGGCGGCGAGGTTGGCACCGTCATTGCCGGCGAAGGCGAGCATGCGGATGCCGGGGATCTTGACCTTTTCCTTCTGCCAGTAGTTCGGGTTGGGCATCAGATCGTAGGACTGGGCCTGGAAATTGGCTATCTCCGTGAACGGACCGGTGCCGACCGGGTTCTCGTTGGTGTCCTTGGCGGGGTCGGCGATCTTCGACCAGACATGATCGGGGGTGACAAGCTGCTGGCCGAGTTCGTACAGTGCCACAGAGTACGGGCGGGAGAACTTGAATACGACGGTGTGGTCATCCCCGGCCGAGACCGTGTCCAGGTAGTCGTAGCCGCCGAGCGTCTTGAGCTGTACGTCGAAGGTGGTGACCACATCCTGGGCGATCAGAGGGTTCCCATCGGACCAGGTGACGTCCTGGCGCAGATGGAAGGTGATGGACATGCCGTCTTCGGCGGTCTCCCACGACTCGGCGAGCCAGGGCACGGTGTCGCCCCGGACCGGGTTGAAGATCAGCATCGGCTCATAGACGGCCTGTGCGGTCATGGGGGCGTTGTTCGGGGAGAAGGGATTGAAGTTACGGGTAAAGGTACCCATGTCCTCACGAGGGATCGTGAGGAGACGGCCGGAGGCATCGGCGGAGTCGGTTGAGCAGCCGGCCAGCGCTAACAGCGCGGCGACGGAGCCGATCGCTCCTCCAGCCAGAGCCTGACGACGGGAAAGGGAAATAGGGGACATGGCAATAGTCCTTTCATCTTTGAAGGGGACGGTCGAGTGTTCAGAGCGGATGCGGCCGCGGCGCAGGTGCGACCGAGAAGCCGGCGTAAGAGGTTCAATCAGATGGATTGGCGCGTCACGAGCGTGCAGTCCAGGACCTGGCGGCGAGGCACCTCCTTCCCGCGGGCGATGGTGTCCAGGGCGTCCACGCCGTACCTGCCCAGAGCGTCGAAGGGAAGCGCCACCGTGGTTAGTCCGGGATGCAGCCCTCCGGCGACGATCTCCTGGTTGTCGACACCCACCACCGCGATGTCTTCGCCAATGCTCAGGCCGCGCTCCTTGACCGCGTCATAGGCACCCATTGCCATACGGTCGTTGGCGCAGAACACGGCGGTGGGCGGCTCACCGTGATCCAGCAGCCGGCAGGCGGCGTCGTATCCGCCCTGGGAGGTAGCGCCGCCCACGACGATGAGCGACTCGTCCATCTCCACTCCGCACTCCGACAGGACCCGCTCATAGCCCCGGCGGCGTCCCACGGCCGCGGGAATGGTGGGATCGAGACCGATAAGACCAATGCGACGATGCCCCGCATCGGTCAGGGCCCGGGTGGCCAGCACTCCGGCCTGCTCTTCATCTGGGAGCACGGCAGGAAGCTCGGTATCGGCATCGAAGCAGTGCACCAGCACCGTCGGCAGCTCCGCCGCCTCGTCAGGAAGACGCACCGCCCGGTGTGATCCGGTGGCGTAAATGACTCCCTCGACCCGATGCTCGAGCATAGTGGCGAATGCCTGCTGGTCAACTTCCGGCTCACCGGTGGAGGCCATTATGAAGATGGTCATCCCGAGTTCGGATGCGCGCCGCTGCGCCCCGACCACGGTCTCGACGGCGAAGGGGCCGGTGACGATCTCGGTGACCATGCCCAGGATGCCGGTGCGCCGTTTCGCGAGGGCGCGCGCACCGGCGTTCGGCCGATAGCCGACCGCCTTCGCCGCGGCGAGCACCTTGCGACGGGTCTCGTCCGGAATGGCACTGCCGGGCCGGTCGTTCAACACGAAGGACACCGTCGTGCGCGAGACTTCAGCAACCCGCGCAACATCGGCCATCGTCGCGCTACGCCGCCCTGCAGCCATGAGTCTCCCTCGATTCTCGGCGAACAACATTGTCACCACCTCCAGTTACTCGCGTTACTAACGCGCGTAACTGGAATGCACGCAAATGTTATTAGTCAGTACGGGAGGCCTGTCAAGGCGCTATGTGCACAACTAATGTGACTCTCGCCACATATCTCTCCGGCCGGACGAATCCCTTTGAAGCAGCCCGGCTCGCGCTCGCCCGGGTTCGCGGCTGACAACGGTTCCGGTCGAGACGCGACGAGGCGTTCTACTCGGGCTTGTGAGCCACCAGGGCGATCCCCACCATGTCCTTCTCGTAGCGTTTGAAGGTGCGACGCATGAGCATTATGCGGCGGCGCAGTTCCTTGTCGGAGATGACATTGCGGGCGATGCGCACGAAGCCGCCCAGACCCTCATCGCGGAGGTTCCTACCGAGTTTGAGCAGGGCCATGGGAGCGGTCTCCACCCAGTCGACCACAAGTCCGGCGTCCTGGAGCAGTTGCCGCCAGGCGGCCGCCGTCATGGGGCGGGCATTGACGTGGATGGCGCGCGCCAGGTCCTTACGCAGATCGGTGTAGTGGGCGTCGTCAATGTCGTCCGGGACCACAGCCAGCTCATGGATGGCGTAACGCCCGCCCGGACGCAGCACTCTGGTCGCCTCCGCGGCGATCGCGGCCTTCACCTTGTCGCCCTGCATGGTGAGCATGGCCTCACCGATAACCACGTCCGCACTCGCGTCCGACAGGCCGGTGTGCGCAGCCTCCCCCTGGCGGACGCTACCGCGCTCACCCACCACCGCGGCCACCCGACGGGCGGCGTCGGGATCCCGATCGATGGCGATGTAGGAGGCCGGGGCCGCGGCAATCACCTCCGCCGCCGTGCGCCCCAGCCCGGGAGCGAGTTCGACGACGTCGGCGCCTGCCAGATGGGCGCGGTCCAGCATGGCAGTGGACAGCGCGGCGCCGCCGGGGCGTAGAACGCGCTTACCGGCGCGGGCCAGCACCCAGTGGCCGGGGGCGGCGTCCATGGGGCGATCGGCGTAGGGCAGGGGCGGTTCGGAGGAGTCGGTGGGCGCGGCCACCGACTTGCCGCCGTCAGAAGTATGACGTTGGTCTGTCATGTATCACAGTTTATCCTCTCCTCACACTGTCCTCAGAGTGGGGCACTACACACACGGCTCGTAAACATCTCCGGCACAGGTCCGATGGGTCTTCCACTCACCCACCGGGGAGCACTCCCAGGGCCATGCAGTATTCGCCCCATGCCGCCTACCATCGATCCTGATGCCGGGCATTCGGCTAACCCTTAGGCGAGACACGCCAGCCGCACCCGGCGCGAAGGAGACAGAGCAGTCATGGACGCACAGATGCTCAAAGGGCAGGTCGCGCTGATAACCGGGGCCAGCTACGGGATGGGCCGCACGATGGCCGAGCTGTTCGCCGACGAGGGGGCCGCCGTCGCTATAACCGCCCGCCACGCCGAGCAGCTCGATGAGGTCGTCGACGCCATCCGCGCCAAGGGCGGTCGAGCCATCGGCATCGTCGCTGACGTCACCAGCCTGGAGGACACCGAGCGGGTCTTCGCCCGCGTGCTGGAGGAGTTCGGCGACCTGGACGTCCTGATCAACAACGCCGGCATCGGTGAGCAGAAGACGATCGATGAGACCGATGACGACTGGATGCTCTACGTCATGAACACCAACCTGGCCGGCCCCATGCGCTACATCCGCGAGGCGCTGAAGATCTTCCGGCCCAAGAACGAGGGCTGCATCATCAATATCTCCTCGGTCAACGGGGAGCGTCCCTTCTGCGGCGCCGCCTACACCTCCACCAAGGGCGGACTTAACACGCTGACGAAGAACGTCGCCATGCTACTGAACGACACGAACATCCGCTGCAACGCCGTCGCCCCCGGAGCCACTGTCACTCCGGCCCACCTGGCCAACAAGGCCGGCGAGCAGCCCGGGGGGCAGAAGATGCTGGAGCACTCCCAGCACTACGTCTACTTCCCGGGGCCGGAGTGCGACCCCATGGATCAGGCCTATGCCTGCCTGTATCTGGCCTCGAAGATGGGGCGGGCCGTACGCGGCCAGGTGCTCCAGGTGTGCAACGGCGCCTTCCTCTGACCCTCACCCACTTCAGCACGGTCAGATGGCGGTGTATCCGCCGTCCACGGGGAGGGCCGTGCCGGTCACGTACGCGGAGGCGGGCGAGGCCAGGAACAGGGCGGCAGTATCAAGCTCACCCTCCGCGCCGTAGCGGCCCAGCGGGATGCTGCGCCGGGCGTGCTCCTGGAAGAAGTCGGAGTCCAGAGTCTGCGTGGTCAGCTCCGTGTAGAAATAGCCCGGGCAGATCGCGTTGACGGTGATGCCGTACTTTCCCCACTCGGCGGCCAGCGCCCGCGTCAGGTTGACCACCCCGCCCTTGGCGGCGTGATACGGGGCGGAGCCGGCCACCATGTTTCCCACCAGCCCGTACATGGAGGAGATGTTGATGATGCGGCCGTAGCCGGCGGGGATCATGGCCTTCTTCGCCGCGGCCCGCGCCACCCGGAATGATCCCAATAGGTCGATGTCGAACTCCTGCTGAAACTGGTCATCGGTGATGTCCTCCGCCGGGCCGATGGCGCCGGTGCCCGCATTGTTGACCACGACGTCCAGACGACCGAAGCTCTCCAGGACGGCATCAACGACCGCTTCGACGTTAGCGGTGTCGGTGATGTCGCAGCGGATCGCCCGGGTCTGTACGCCGAACTCCTCGGAGACTTCGGCGGCCACCGCCTCGATACGCTCCACGCGGCGGGCGACGGCGACGATGCCGGCACCGGCGGACGCGAGCGCCTTGGCCATCTGTACCCCCAGTCCGGAGGAGCATCCGGTGATGAGGGCTACCTGTCCGGTCAGATCGAAGTAGTTGCGGTCCATGGCGTCCGAAAGGCCTTTCTATCGGGAATCGGCAGGTGTGGATCTTCTTGGTGGGTGCGGTGAGCATCCTCGACATCACCGGCTCGGTCGACGCCGACCGGTCCGGGTGATGCGGTGAGCCTATGTGCTCAAGGCGCCGTCCGGGAAGACATGTCGCAACCATCCGCTCGGCCGGCGCGCGCCGTCGCACCCGCGGCGGCGTGTACGGCGGCGCGCAGCCGCGGCTCAGCCCAGTCCCAGGCGATGCGCTCCTGCTCCAGACGCACTCCTCCGCCATCGAGCAGAGCGGTCCGGGTATCCTCCTCCGCCGCCGTGAGCAATGTCAGCCGTCCCACCTGCGGGTGCGGATCGGGAACACACAGGGTGCGGTGGCGCTCCAGGGTGGCGGCATCCATGAGTACGGAGGTCACATTGCCGTGGTGGTGGCGCAGCCGGTCGAGGATGGCGAAGCCGTCCTGGTCCAGGTCGCCCCAGTACACCAGTGGCAGCCCGCGCGCCCAGGGCAGCATGCCCAGAGCGTCGACGGCGTAGCCGCCTCCGTGGATGGCGATCACGCCGTCCAGGTCGGGCAGCGACAGCAGTGACTGCCGGTTCTCGCATACGACGACCACACCGGGGGCCGGGCGGGTGCCCGCCGTCCACATGGTGGTCAGTTGCTTGGTGTCCAGGCGCAAATGCCGGATGCCAGCGGTGATAGGCACGCCTGGGGCGCGCGGGCGCAACACCGGGTCGAGTACAACCACGTCACGTGGCCGTTCCTCCCGGCGCAGGCCCAGCTCCCGCCCGCCGGGCAGGTCGCCCAGATGCCGGCGCGCCTCCAGGAGCGTCTGCACCAGGGCGCGGTGATGCTCCAGCCATTTGGTGTCCATACCCTCTACCGGAACCTGCCGCAGCAACAGGCCGGAATCGGGGTTGTCAGCCAGCCAGTTGACGGCGCGCAGGGCACGATCGAAATCCTCCGCGTCGCACTGGCGCACCGCCGCCAGTACCCGGCCAATGGCGCTGGCACAGACTTGCCGCGCGGCCTCGGCGCCCGCGCCCCAGCGGCGAGTCAGGTGGTCCACACGGCCGTCGAGCAGGTTCCAGTCCTCCAGGTTCCCGGTCAACCGGGCCACCGCGCGGGGGCCGTCGACCACCACCCGCACCGGCACGCGCTGCCGACCGAAGCCGGACCAGGCGCGCTCCTCGATGCTCACGCGCCACGGCAGGGCGCCGGAGGCGACCCTCTCCCAGGCGGCGATCCAGTCGGCGACGTCGGCCGGACCCCTGCGGGCCTGCGCCGCGGTGGGCGGGTGCAGCGGCAGCGTCAACGGCCACTCGAAGTCGGCCCCGGCCAGCCAGTTCACGACGCCACGCCGGTAGCGCACGGCGAGCAACTCGCGCACCTGCTGCGGGGAGCGCATACGGCTGCCGGTCGTCCCGGCTGAGCCGGCTGTGCGAGCCACCTCAGCCCGCCTCGCCGTCGGCAATCCCGGCCGACTCGCTGGAGCCCGCGTCCCCTGCATCCGACGCGGCGTCCGCGGGCACCGCGGCGCCGTCGTCGGCGACTCCGCGCCCGTCCTCAATGAGGATCTGCCCGATCTGTGAATCCTGCCCCGTCGGGTTGGAGACGGTGGCCGCGCCACCCACATACGGGCCGATCACCTGCAGCATCTTCAGCGGGGTGGCCAGCACCAGCTGGAAGCGGAAGGAGTCGAAGACCTCCAGGCTCGCCCGGGTGAAGTTCACGTCGGTCTTGTCAAACGCCTCATCCAGGGCAACGGTCCCGTAGCGGGGCACCTCGGTGCCGGCGTCAGCGAGCTGGTAGCGCAGCGCCGCCGCCAGACAGAAGGTGACGAGCTTCTGCCCCTGCCCGCCGGAGCGGCCGCCGCTGCCCTCGTAGACGTCGATCATGGCGTCGGAGGCGTCGTACTCGACGGCCACGAAGGTGATGTGCAGGCGCGTGTCCAGTACGCGGCGCCGCCAGCTGCGGTCCGTGGTCTCGGCGGAGCCGAGCCGCTCAAGCAGGGCGTTCATCCTTTCGAAGCGCGCCTCGGCTCCGGCGGCGTCATCCCGGTTGAATGCGCCCTCGGTGATGGCCTTGATGTCAGTCAGGAAGTCCGTCACCTCTCCGGACCGGCACGAGCGCGTCTCGATGCGCAGCCAGTGCTGCTTCTCGTGGTCGAAGGGTGTGGCGGCCAGCGACTCGTTGACCGCCATGATGCGCTTGCGCACCTGCCGGTCGGCCCCCTGGATTCGGAAGGCCAGCTGCCCCAGGTTGTTTTGCGACTGCTCCGCCAGCAGCTTGTGGAAGCGCTCCTCGAACTCCGGCAGCCGGTCGGAGCGCAGCTGGTCAAGCAGCAGTAGAAAGTCGGGCGCCGAAGCCACGTCGTCGGGCACCAGGTTGACGGCACGGCCGGGCCACTGCTGGGCGTACAGACGCTGCTGGCGCAACAGCCGATTCTCGGCGGCGCCGAGGGCGCCTTGCGCGCGCCTCTCCTCGGTTTGCAGCTCCTGGCGGACGAGGCCGACGAGCCTACCGATGCTCGCCCGGTTCAGGGTGCGTCCGTGTGCGCGCAGTCGCTCCTGCAGCTCCTGCGCCTCCGTCTCGGTCAGCTCGCGCCCGGCCAGCAGCTGCTCGGCGTCAGCGATGGTCTGCTCACAGCGGCGGGCCGCCTCTTCCAGGCGGCCCCGCTCCGCCTGGCTGCTGTCCAGTTGGGCGCGCAGGATCCGCCCCTGCTCACGCAACTCCTCGTGGCGTCGACGCAGTGGTGTCAGATCCGCATGTGTCGTCTCCAGGGCCTGCCGGAGTATGTCCAGTTCGGCTCGCAGGCGGGCAGTGCGCTCCTGGGCAAAGGCTACGTCGATCTCCTCCCAGGTGACCGCGGCCACGCGCGTGTAGGCGTTGGCGCGCCGCACCCGTTCACGGCGCTCGCCCTCCAGGGCGTCGATCTGCCGCTGGGCCTGTTCCCGGTCCCGCTCGGTCCCTTTCAGACGCTCGCGCAGGGCCTCAACCAGCTCATCGTTGCGGGTGCCGATGACCCAACGGGAGGTGTCGTCGATGCGGTAGCGATCGTCCTTTACGTGCCGGGCGCCGCCCTTGACGAGCCCCTGCATGGTCAGGGCCCGGCCATGTTCGGAGAGTTCGGCGACGTCGTCTACACATACATGCGGGAAGCGCCGAGACAGCTCGGCGCGCATCCAGTCCTCGAAGCGTCCCGGGGCGACGGCGAGCTTGCGTGCCGCCGCCCGAGGGTCGGTCGCCTCCACACGAGTATCGGTCAGGTCGGCGCGCAGGAACTCCAGGCGCAGCCCCAGGTGCTGGTCGTTGATGAGCCGCGCGACCTGTCCGAAGAGTGCTTCGGGCACCACCAGGGTGCGGGCGAAGCCGCCCATGAGGCGTTCCAGGGCTCCGGCCCATTCCGGCGCGGTGATGTCGGCTAGCTCACCGGCATAAGGCAGGGCAGCGGGCGGCTGCCCGACGGCGTCGGCGAGACGGTCGCGCAGTTCGCTGCGGCGGGAGTCGATTCGGGAGCGGCGGCGGGCCAAAGAGGCGAGTTCCTGCCTGAGTGCGGTCAGCCTGGCGTCGGCCTCGGTGCGCCGGGCAATGGGTTCGGCCAGGCGGTCCGCGTCCTGTACGGCGGCCAGCCGCTCGGCCTCCTCCTGCAGGGCCCGGGTGACGCGGGCATGCTCGGCACGGCCGGTGGGCGGGGCCACGTCCAGCTGGGCCAGTTCCTTGAGGTACTCCCGGTGGGCGCGCCGGGTGTGCTCGCCGGCACTCTCCGCTTCCCGCAGCGCCTTCTCCGCATCGGTGAGCCGCCCACCGCCGCCCTGGATGATCGCGTCCCGGACGGCCTGCCGGTCCGCCTCATTAGCCTCCAGGGACGTGTGCAACTGCGCCTGCTGGGCGTCCAGGTCGATGCGCCGGTTGCCGATGCGCTCCAGCTCACGCTGCGCCTCATCCCGGTTGACGCGGGCCTCGTAGACGGGCAGCAGGTCCTGGTGACGGCGGGCCAGGTCACGGGTGCGCTGGGCGGCCTCACGCCGCTTCCAGTCCTGGCGCAGCGGATCAAGCACCTCCACCTGCTCGCGGGCGTCGACGACGGCGGCGTGGGCCGCCCGCAGCTGCACGAACTGCTCCACGGCGGTGTCTGCGAGCTGGAAGGTGTCGGGCTCGTCCAGCATGAAGGTGCGCAGCAGCGCATCCAGTGAATTCAAGGACTTGGCGGCCAGGGTGCGGTGAAGGAGCCGCTGGGCGGTGAGCGTGCCGATGCCCAGCCGGCGGCGCAGTGCGTTGCCGAAGTTGGGGTAGCGGCCGTACACCTGGGCGCCGGGGAAGGCACCGGTGATGCGCCGGGCGTTGATGCCCCGGTGAATCAGCGGCACCCACTCGGTCAGGTCTACCGGGCCGTCCATCAGCACGAAGGCGCTGGATAAGTCCTGAGCGGCCAGGGAGTTGCCCTTTACATGGAAGACGCGTACGGCGCTGACAGTGGTGACGGGCGCACGCACGCCGCCGTCGGCATCGCGGCCCGGTACACCGTTGGTCCAGGTCATTGAGATGGCCGAGCTGGTGGGGCCCGTGCGCAGGTGGGCGGTGCGGATCTCCTGGGTCTCGTCGTCGGACTGCTTGCGGTAGGCGCCGCGCACGTAGGACATGAGGCTGCGTTCGCGGTCACCGGCGGTGGTGCCGGAAGCGGCGGCGTTGAAGCGGGCCTCGCCGGGCGGCACCATGATCGCGGTCATGGCGTCGAGGACGGAGGACTTGCCCGATCCGGACTCGCCGGTCAGCAGCAGGCCGCGGCGTGGCACGGTGATCGGGTGACGTTCGGTGAAGGTGCCCCAATTGACCAGCTGTATTTCAGCGAGTCGGAACTGGCCGGGCGCCGGGTCTCCGGCCGCACCGGCGGTCTCGAGGGAGTCGAAGAGGTCAGGCATCGGGCAACCTCTTCTCGGCGTCGGCACCCACGACGGCTTCGGGGGCCCCGGGCTCCTCCACCTCTGCGAGATCCTCGACGTCCTCGGAGTTGTCGCCGCGGGCCGCCCTGTACTCGGCCTCCAGGCCGGCCACGACGTCCGAGGTGACGATCAGGGCGAGGATGGGCATGATCTCGTAGCGGTCGTCCGCCTCCAGCGGGGTGAGGATCTTGTAGTCGACCATGCGTTTGACGGCGGCACGGGCGCGCCTGGCCACCAGGGCCAGGTCGGTGTCGCCCGGGTCGCGGTACTGGGACAGGTTGTCGACCATCTCCTCCAGGCCGACGTAGGCGCGCTCCCCCGCGGCCGCGGCGCGAAGCAGCAAGTGACGCAGGTGCAACAGCAGGGCGGTGTCGGCAAAACTGAGCGTCACCTTGCGCATGAGCCCGGGTCCGGCGCCGTCGGTGTCGGCATTGCGGGCAAAGGCGATCTCCTCATCCAGATCCACGGCGAGGTCCAGGAAGAGGTCGGCCAGACGGGAGCGGATGATGCGCTCATGGGCTACCAGGGCGGCCCACAGGTTCGGGGCTGTAGTCTGGGAGACGTAGGGCCCCTGCACCAGGCGCACCAGCACGGCACGAACCTCGGCCGGAAGAGTTCCCGTGTCCCCGGGCCACAGCGCATCAGCGCTCTGGTCTGCGGCCGTCGCAGGCACATCGGGGATGCTGGTGTCAGGCGCCGCAGCGTATGCGGTTGCCGGGGCGTCGGCGGCGTCCGGGAACGTGGTCATCACGGCTCCTCGAAGGGGTCGGGCTGCTCGAAACGGTAGGTGCTGGTTACCCGGGCCGCAACGGTCACGTCCCCCTGCTCCCAAGAGACGCGCTCGGACTGACCGGTCGGCCGCCCGTGGCGGGTACCGAGCACGTACAGGCCGACGACGGAGGCGAGCCCCTGGGTGGCGGGACGGTGCCCCAGCACTTGGGCGATGGTGACCGGACCCAGGTCGCGCACGGTCCGGGCCACGTTGGTGCGCAGCTCCTCGAAGTCGATCTCGGACTCGCGTACCAGGGCGTGCAGCGTCTGCCAGTCCACGGCGGTCCCGCGGCGGGTGGTGACCTGCCGGGGCGCCTCCACCTCGGAGGGCACGTGCAGGGCCAGGCGCCCCACGGAGCGCAGGCTCGCCGTCGTCAGCTCCATCTGCCATTCCATGCGGTCCAGCAGCCGCAGGGCGCCGGCCGCCTCCACGCCGGCGTGCTGGGCGGCGCGCAGCTTCTCCCCCAGCTCCCGGTAGGCCTCGAATTGACGGGACTGGACGAACTGGCGCAGGGAGCGAGAGAAGTCACCCATGGTGCGGGACACGTCCAGGGACTCCTCCTGCAGCCGCAGCAGGTAGTCACTCAGGTAGGCCATGGTGCCTGCGGGCACGTGCTCCGTCAGCTCCCGCGCCGCCAGGGCGTCGACGGCGTCGGTGAAGCGGCTGCCCGATTCGGTGTCCATGACCAGGGCGTGGAAGGCGTCGAAGGAACGACCCTCGGGACTGTCGTGGATGCGGTCCACGCCCAGGAAGACATCCTCGAGGACGTCTCCCTGGGGGGAATCGTCCTCAATGAGGTCCTGACGCAAGCGCCGGTTGAGGGAGGCCATCGACTGACGCACACGTGCGAAATCAGCGGGGACGTCGCGGGCATCGCGCATGACATCCATCAGCCGGGCGGCGGCGACCTGCGGGTCGGCGGGATGGATGTCGCCGGCCCGAGTGCGGGCGATGCGTTCTTCAATGCGTTCACGCTCCGCCTCCAGGGCGGCGATCCGGGAGCCGAGGGAGTCGTCGGTGTCGTGTGCGAGGCGCTCCAGCTCGTTCATGATCATGGTCAGGCGCGACTCGGTGACGGTGGTGCGCGGCTCGGCCAGCTTCTCCAGGAAGCGGATGGCGTCGTGTCCGGCAGGCGACAGTTCGAAGACCTCTCCGCGTCCGGCCGGTGCCGGGTGCCGTACCAGCAGGCCTGCGCGTAGCCAGTCGGCGCAGTAGGCGCGGGCTGTGCGATCAAGTTCGAAGCCCTGGCGGCGCAGCTCGTCCAGATCGGCATCTATGAGTTCATAGAGTTCGGCGGCGGGCAGGCTGCGGTCGTCGCCACCCAGATGAGCGGCCAACTCCGCAGCGACGAAGGGCATGGTCTCCTGCCGCATGAGGGCCAGAATCGGGGACTCCTCACGCAGACGTCGCAGCGCCAGCGCCATGGTCACCGCCGACATCGGTCCCCTCCCCTCGGTACGCGGCCGCCGAGTTCGGCCGGAACCGCCTTCAGGATAACGACGCCCGCAACATCAGTAACGGTGAATCCCACAGCTCTCCTTGATGCGCCGGATCCGCGGTGGGAGCTGCTCCAACGGCATGGTGCGCGGGGCGTCGCAGGAGCCCGCCGCCGCGGCAACCTCGTAGAACCAGCACTTGTAGTCTATGAAGTCGAGAGTCGTCTGCAGCTCCTCAAGCTGGCGCAGCACTTCGCGGCGGCGGGCCTGGACCATGCGACGGCGCGCTTCGATCGTGGAGTCCCCCTCGAAGTACAGCCGCACATATTCCCGGATCTCCTTGATGGGCATGCCGGACATCTTCAATCGCTCCACATAACGGACCCACTCCAGATCGTCCTCGGTGAAACGCCGCGTTCCCCCGCCCGTGCGGGCAACGCCCGGAATGAGGCCTTCCCGGTCGTAGAAGCGCAGGGCCGACGTCGTCAGGCCGGTCTCCCGGGCGGCCTCCCCGATCGTGTAGGTCCGTTCCGCGGCGGCTGTGGCCGGAGCACTCATGACGATGCATCCCTTCAAGTGTGACAACGGTCTCTGAGCGATCGCTTGATCTGAAGTTCACTTCAACTTAAAGACTATCCCCATCGGCGATGTGCGCGGCTGCGGCTCCGCCGGGCCGAGCGCGACCGCCGCTCTGGCGCAGTCCCGTGAAAACGGGCCTGCCGACTCATGTTGTTCAAGGAGCACTCGTGTTCGTCATTGATCTGACCATCACCGAAAAGGTCGACGACGCCGTCGCGGCCGAGCACCTGGCCGCCCACCGGCGCTGGTTCACCTCCCACGTCGAGTCCGGGGACTTCCTCCTGCTCGGCCCGCGCCGGGACCGCTCCGGAGCCGGGATCATCCTCGCCCGCGCCGAGTCCCGGGCGGAGTTCGAAGAGATCCTCGCCGGCGACGTCTACCACCCGGAAGGCGCCACCTACGAGGTCGCCGAGTTCAAGGCGACCATGGGAGCACCGGCCCTGGCCGACCTGCTTGAATCCTGAGACCACGCCGGGCTCCGCCGGTACCTGGCAGTCAGTGCCAGACCCGCCTATGTTCGGGACCGGGTCATCCGAGCCTGCCGTCCCGAGCAGACCTGCCCCGCCCGGGAAGCTTCCGCCTAACCAACCAAACTCATCCGCTCTTCGAAGGAGTCCTCTTGAAGACAACCGTCCTCGTCTTCCACCCCCGCCTCGCCTCCGGCTCGCGCGTCAACGCACGTCTGGTGCAGGCCGCCCGGGCTGTCGGCACCCCCGATGCGCCCGTCGAGGTCCGGGACCTGTACGCCCTGTACCCGGACTTCCACATCGACGTCGAAACCGAGAAGGCCGTCCTGACCGCCGCGGACCGCATAGTATGGCAGTTCCCCATGTATTGGTACTCAACCCCCGCATTGCTCAAACAGTGGGAGGACGATGTCCTGGAGCACGGCTGGGCCTACGGCTCCACCGGCACCGCCCTGCACGGCAAGGAGCTCGGCGTGGCCGTCTCCCCCGGCGCCCCCGCCGAGCGCTACGACCACGACGGCACCTTCCACTACACGGTCACCGACCTGCTGCGCCCGCTGCAGGCGACCAGCAACCTGATCGGCACCCGCTTCCTGCAGCCCTTCGTCACCACCGGCGCCATGTCCATCTCCGACGCCGACCTGGAGACGCAGGCCGATGCCTACGCGGCTTGGCTGACCGGCGAGGTACCCGCGCTCGGCGACTTCGAGTAGATCCGCCCATTCCCCTGCTGAAAGGCCCTGGCCGACGTCCGCCACAACTGCTCACCGTCGGTCAGGGCCCTTAGGAACCGCGGTAGTACAGCACCGCGATCTGGGTGCGGTTGCGCAGCCCGAGCTTGGCCAGAATGGCGCTGATGTGGTTGCGCACGGTGCCCTCACTCAGGTGCAGCCGACCCGCTGTCTCGGCGTTGTCCAGCCCCTCGCTTACGGCCTGAACCACCTCGTATTCGCGCTCCGTCAGGGCGGCAAAGGCGGGCGGGCGCACCTCCCCCGACCTGGCCATGCCCGCCGCACCCCCTATCGCGGCGGTGCGCTCGAGTACTCGTCCCTCCAGGACGCTCATCCCGGTCATGACGCTGCGCAGCGCCGGGGCTATCTGTGCCACGTCCTGTTTGATCAGATACCCGCACGCCCCCATGCGCAGCGCCCGTGCAATGTACTCGTCGTCAGCGAAGGTGGTCAGGAAGACCACCCGCGCATCCGGGTCCAGGGCAAGAATCCGTTCGGCCGCATCCAGGCCGTCATCTCCGGGCATCTGTATGTCCAGCAGCACCACGTCGGGGTGTGCGTGTGCGAAACCGGATACCGCCTCACTGCCGTCGGCTCCCACACCGACCACCTCGATATCCGGCTCCGCCGCCAGGATTGTGGCCAGGGAGCGGGCGAGTAGGCGATCGTCGTCGACAATCAGTACCTTCACGGGGTCTCCTTCGGGATGGTGGCCAGCACCGTTAGTCTCGGTCGAGTCACTACGCGCAGCGTCCCGTCCAGGGCCTCGACCCTATCGGTCATAGAGCGCATGCCGAGCCCGCCTCCAAGCCCATTCGCGGCCGGCGCCTGCGCCGGGAGCCCGGACCGCCCCCATTCGGGAACGACGCCGTCATTGGCCACCGTCAGCCGCCAGAATCCGGGGAAGTCGGTAACCGTCACCCAGGCGGCGCCCGCCCTGCCGTGGCGGGCGGCATTAGTCAGGGCCTCACGTGCCACCGCCACCAGGCAGCGCGTCACCGGCGCCGGTGGCGACGCGGCCGGGGCGCAGTCGACCCGCACCTGCTTGATGCCGCAACCGGCGGCCAGCCGGTTCAGTGCCACGGCCAGGTCCTCACCCGCGTCGTCCAGGGCATGGACCCCGGCGCGCATCGCCGACATGGCCTCGTCCGCAGTATGCGATATCTGCTGCAGGGCGCCCACCACCTCCGAGTCATCTCCGTGAGCGACCTGGGCGGCGTGTACCTGGAACAGCAGCCGGGTGAGCAGGTGCCCGACGCCGTCGTGGATCTCCCGCGCTATCCGGGTGCGCTCAGACAGCGCAGCGGCCCGCGTCTCGTACTCCTGGGCCTGCTCCAGTCGCATCTGCGTCTCCTGCAACACGCCGACCCGGTACTGCAGATCATCCCGGACGGCATGCAATGCGCTACGGGCACGGCCCACCTGCCCGGTGCGCACCGCCAGCAGGCCCGCCAGTACAGACAGGACCACGGCCACCACCGCACCGCTACTCGGATCTCGCCGCAGCGCCAACGCCAGCGGCGCCATGCACGCTACCGCCCCACCCCAGACCCAGCGGCGCTGATCCAGACCGCTCCGGCCAACTCATAGACGGCGAGCGGCACCCCCACGACCGCCGTCGAGTCCACACATCCCACCAGCAGGTAGGCGGCCGGCAGGACACCCCCGGCCGGCCAACGGCCCCAGGCGGCACAGGTCCCGCTGCAGACGACGGCAACCAGGAGCCACACAACCGTCGGTGTGGTGGGCATACCGGAACCCAGCGCCAGAAACACGCAGGCGCCCAGCACCGCGGCCCGGTCCGTCAGTTCCCTCACGGCTTGATTATCGACTACGTCGGCACGGCCAACAGGTCAACTTTGCTCCCCTGACTTTTGTCATGTCCGATCCGCCACTTGATGACAGCAGGCACTTCCGACGCCGCCCGCTTGCCGGAACCATGGCACCAAACGCAACAAACAGGCGGAAGGAGCCGGCGTGGCCGATACGGCGGTGGTCGTTGATGACCTGGTCAAACGTTACGGGGAGTTGGTAGCTGTGGACGGGCTGTCGCTTGAGGTCGCCTCGGGCGAGGTCCTCGGCCTGCTCGGCCCCAACGGCTCGGGCAAGACCACAGTCATCAACTGCATCCTGCAGCTGCTGACGTACAACCGCGGCGAGATCCGCGTATTCGGCGAGCCGATGTCTGCCACCGCCTACGAACTCAAGCGGCGAATTGGGGTGGTACCGCAGGATGTGGCCGTATTCGAGGAACTCACTGTTCGGGAGAACATCGACGCCTTCTGCGCCCTGTACGTCTCCGACCGCGCTCGCCGCCGCGAGCTGGTGCAGGAGGCGATCGACTTCGTAGACCTGGAGAAATTCGCGAAGTTCCGTCCCAAGAAGCTCTCCGGCGGCCTGCTGCGCCGCCTGAACATCGCCTGCGGCATCGTCCATCGGCCTGAACTGGTCATCCTTGACGAGCCCACCGTAGCCGTGGACCCGCAGAGTCGCAGCGCCATCCTCGACGGCATCAAACGTCTCAACGCCCGCGGTGCCACCATCGTCTACACCAGTCACTACATGGAGGAGGTGGAGCAGCTTTGCACGCGGATCATCATCATGGATCGGGGCAAGCAGATAGCCTCCGGCACCGCGAGTGAGCTGAAGGCGATGATCGGCACCGGCGAACGCATCCGCGCCGAGATTCTGTCCCCCGCCGAACTCGGCGACCGCGAGTTGGAGCAGCTGCGCCGAGCAGAGCACGTCCGTTCCGCCACCTACGAGGCGCCCGAGCTGGTCATCGAGTGCAGGCCGGGGGCGCACAACCTCGCCGACGTGCTGGCGGCGCTCGCAGCCGCGGAGGTGACCTGCGGCCGGGTGACCTCCGAGCCGCCGACCCTGAACGACGTGTTCCTGGAGATCACCGGCCGGGCGCTGCGCGACGAGGCGGCCTGATATGCGCACCGTCTTCCGTTACCAGGTCCTACGACTCCTGCGCGACAAGATTCTGCTGCTGTGGACGCTGGGCCTGCCGATCGCGCTCTCGCTGATTTTCATGACCATGTTCGCCGGGCTGGAGGCGGGTTACGCCGTCGACCCCATCCGGGTCGGGATCGTTCATGATGATGCCTACGCTTCCGAAGCGGGCCTCGAAGCCGCGCTTGATGCCGTCTCGGCCGCCGAGTCCGAGCCGCAGCTACTCGATCCGGTGGCCTACGACACCGCGGAACAGGCCGAGGCGGCCGTTCGCGACGGAGAAGCCGTCGGCTACATCGCGGTACAGGACGGCACGCCCGTGCTGCACCTATCCCCGGAGGGAAATGAGCTGTCCACCACCCCGGTACTGCGCGCCATGCTGGACACCTACGTGCACAGCCGCGAAGAGATCACCTCGCTGATCGCCGCGGGAATGCCGCCCGCAGAAGCCGCCGTGGCGGTCCAGGACCACCACGCATTCACCACCGAGATTCAAGTCACCCGCGTGCCCGGAAAACCCGAAGTGCCGTACTACTTCGCACTACTGGCCTTCACCAGCGGCATGGGCATGACAATCGCCGTCCTTGCCGTACAGGAGATCATCGCCCCCTGGGGGCCCTTGGCGGCGCGCCGAAATCTGGGTGCGCTGCCGCGGTGGAGGCTGCTGCTCGGGACGCTGTCCGCAGCCTGGGTGTGTACCTGGGCATGTCTGATTATCGCCTTCGCCTTCATGAGATTCGTGGTGGGTGTTGACTTCGGCCCGCACGCAGCGCTGTGCCTGGTGGCCATCGGCGTCTCCAGCCTGATGTCCTGTGCCGCCGGCTCTGCCCTGGGAACCTTCCCCCGGATGCCGTTGGGCGGAGTGTCGGCAATCAGCTGCCTGCTGGCGCTGTTCTGCGGCCTGTACGGAACCGCCTCCCAGGAGCTGGCCAACAGCATCGAGCTCAGCGCTCCGCTGCTGGCTCAGCTCAACCCGCTATGGCAGGCGACCCGGTGCTTCTACGCGCTGCTGTACTACGACACCCTGAGCCCGTTCGTCCGTAGTTGCGCCGTACTCACCGGCATGACCGTCGTGTTCTTCATTATCGCCATGATCCGGATGCGGAGGACCAACCATGAGCACCTTTAGAACCTCGCTGCGTATCCTGACCGCGCACCGCCTCTACATCCTGGTTTATTTGGTACTGATGAGCACGGGGGCCTTGTTCATCGGAGTCGGCTCCGGCAATGACACCACCGACGGCGTCACTCAGGTGACGGCGAAGGTGGCCGTGATCGACCGCGATGACTCCGCGGCGTCCCGGGCGCTGGCCGAGTACGTGAACTCCGTGGGCGAGCCCCAACAACTGGATGACACCCGGCAGGCCCTCCAGGACGCCACCGCCAAGGACCGTATCCAGTACATCCTGATCATCCCCGCCGATTTCGGCCAGGATCTGTTGGCGGCCGCCCAGGACGGAACCGCGCCTCCCACGGTGCAGACCGTCATCAGTTACCGGTCCTACATCGGCTCGCTCATGGATGTGCGCACCAATGCCTACCTGAACCAGGTCTACGATTATCTGCGCGCTCCGAGCACAAAGGCCACTGGAACCGCGTCCCCGGAAGAATCCGTGGAATTGGCTGTGCGCCTGGCCGATAGGTCGATGGAAGGCGGCGCCGCTGCAAAACTCATCACCGACGGCGCCCTCCCCCTGCCGGATTCCCTGAGGCTGTACGTGCTCTTCTCGGTGTTCCCGCTGCTGGCGTTCTGCGTAGTGGCGATCGCAGTGCTCATGGCCTCCCTCAACCGGTCTGCCGTGCACTCACGCGTATCGGCTGCACCCGTGACCGCCCGCTCGCGCGGCCTGGGGCTGCTGGGGGCCTGTCTTGTGGTGGGTCTGGTCGCGTGGACGTGGTTCTTCTGCCTGGGTACTGGGGCCTTCGCCGCCGATCGCATCGTGGATGCAGCACCACGGCTGGGGGTGATCGGTCTCGCGCTGGCCGCCTATACCCTGAATGGGGTAGCCGCGGGCTTCCTCGTGGGGCAGCTGCATCTGGGAGAGAACGCCGCTAACGCCATCGCGGTAATCGGCGGCATGGCGCTTTCCGCCCTGGCAGGTGCGTGGGCGCCCCTGGACATGCTGCCCAGCGAGGTGGTCGCAGTATCTCGGCTCACTCCCGGTTACTGGGCGGCACAGGCCATCAGCGGCGCATTCAACGCCGGCTCCACCTCTATGCAGGCGCTGATGCCACTTCTAGGGTATTGCGGGGTGTGCGCCCTGTTCGCCATCGCCATCGGAGCCGTCGGCCTGGGCGTCGGCCGCTCACGGGCACGTGCGGCACTTTAGCCAGACATCGAGTCATCGGCAGAAATGTCCATCGGTGCCCACTTTCACCGCAACCAGCCCATAGTTTCATTATGAAACCGAAACAAAATGGCGTAACCATGCGGGCCTCCGCAACGAACCTCCGACCCTCCACCGTCAAAGTGGCTACGGATGGACACTTTTCCGGCTCCTTCGGTTTGAGGGTGTGGTGGTTGCGACGTGGTGGCTTAGGCCCGGGCTGCGGTGTGGGGATCGCGTTCGGGGCGGATGAGGTCGTGCTCAGGCTGACGAGGTCGTACTCGGGCGGATAGGGACGTGCTCGGTAGGTGCTGGTTTGCCGACAACGTCCTCGTGCGCCCCAAAGCCTCCACATTCGGTAGGGTTTCAGGCTCATGAGGACGTGTTCGACCAGCGCAGGTCGTTCTCGGGCGTATAAGGACGTGTTCGGGCCGACCACCCCGGTGCCCGGAAGCGGGTCCGTCTGCAACGCCGCTTCCCGGTCTGCTACGCCACTTCGGGGTTAACAACGCCGGTTAACCGTCTGCTGAAGGCCCCCGAGGAATACAGCAGAACGTTAAGTAGCGTTGTTAACGCCCAACCGGACGAGCCACTTTTCCCCTCGGCACATCACCCCGGACAAGCTCCGCTACGGCATCGGCGGCCGAAACCAGCCTTCGGGGCGGCCCACCAACGGCGGGCCGCCCCAAACGCCATGTCGCTCCCGACCCCGGGCCGCGAGCGTCGCTCAGCCGAGGTTCGCGTGCAGGAACTCGGTGATCTTCTCCCACGGGATGGCGCCGTTCTCGCCGCCGTCGTACAGATCGGTGTGGGAGGCGCCGGGGATGGAGACGAATTCCTTGTTGTCCCCCTGCAGCCGGACGAAGGCGTCCTTACCCATGTAGTAGGAGTGAGCCGCCTCCCCGTGGACGATCATGACGGCGTTCTCAATCTCCTCGATGTATCCGAGCAGGGTCGCGTTCATCAGCGAGGAGCCGCCGATGACGGTCCACCCGTCGTTGGAGTTCACGGAGCGGGGGTGGTAGCCGCGGGGCGTCTTGTAGTAGGCGTAGTAGTCCTTGACGAAACCGGGGGCGTCGTCGGGCAGCGGGTCCACCACCCCGCCGGCCAGGGCGTAGGTGCCGGAGCGATAGTCGGCGGTGCGCTGGGCAGCCACGGAGGCGCGCGTCTGGTTGCGGGCCTCGGCGGAGTCGGCGGAGTCGAAGTAGCCGTTGGCGGCCACCCGGCTCAGGTCGTACATGGTGGAGACCACGGCGGCCTTGATCCGCGGGTCGGCGGCCGCGGCGGCCAGCGCCATGCCGCCCCAGCCGCAGATGCCGATGATGCCGACGCACTCGGGGTCGACGTCCTCGCGCACGGACAGGAAGTCGACGGCGGCCTGGAAGTCCTCGATGTTGATGTCCGGGGAGTTCATGTAGCGGGGCGTGCCGCCGGACTCACCGGTGAAGCTGGGGTCGAAGGCGATCGCGAGGAAGCCGCGCTCGGCCACGGTCTGGGCGTACAGGCCGGAAGACTGCTCCTTGACGGCGCCGAAGGGCCCGGCCACGGCCAGCGCCGGGAGTGGCCCACCGGCATCCTTGGGCTTGTACAGGTCAGCGGCCAGGGTGATGCCGAAGCGGGTGCGGAAGGTGACCTTCTCATGGTCCACGGCGTCGGACTGAGGGAAGACCTTGTCCCACTCCTGGGTCAGTTCTAGGTTCTCGGTGCTCATTTTCTGATGATCCGTTTCTCCGTGTCTGCGGATATCTGCGGGTGCCTGTGGCTATGTCTGGCGTCCTGGCACGGTGCCGCGGCGCCCCTGACAGCTAAATTAACCGTCCGGACGACATAACGCTAATGACCGTTTGGCATACATGACATGCGATTCTGGCATATCATGTTGGGCATGGAGATCCGCACGCTGCGCTACTTCGCCGCCGTCGCCCGAGAGGAGAACATGACCCGCGCCGCCGCACAGCTGCACGTCTCACAGCCGACGCTTTCAAAGCAGATGAAGGCGTTGGAGCGGGAGCTGGGGCACAAATTGTTCGTCAGGCGCTCCTTCAGCATCGAACTCACGGAGGAGGGCCGGCTGCTGCGAGAACGAGCCGAGGACCTCATCGGCCTGGCGGACCGGATTGAGAACGACTTCCTCGCCCTGGGGGACGTCACCGGCGGCGAGCTCTATCTGGGTCTGGCCGAGTCCTACCAGGTGGGTCTGCTCGCACGGCATCTCAAGCTGCTCAAGCAGGAGTGCCCCGGGCTGCACTACCACGTCACCAGTGGCGACACCGAGCAGGTCACGGAGAAGCTGGACCGGGGCCTGCTCGACTTCGCGGCGATCGTCGAGGAGCCCGACGGCGACCGCTTCAGCCGGTACGAGACGCTGCCCCTGCCCGCGGCGGACAGGTGGGGCGTGGTGCTGCGGCGCGACGACGCCCTGGCCGGCAAGGAGACCGTCACCGTGGACGACCTGGCGGGACTGCCGCTGTTCTGCTCGGAGCAGTCCTGGGCACGGGACATCCCGGCCTGGGCAGGCAGCCGCATGGGTGAGCTGCGACTTGAAGGCACCTTCCGCCTGCCTTACAACGGCGCGGTGTTCGCCCGCGAGGGCCTGGGCTACCTGCTCACCTTCGACCGCCTGGTGGACACCAGCCCCTCCAGCGGACTGGCCTTCCGCCCACTGGAGCCGGAACTCGAGTCGCGGATGTACCTCATCTGGCGCCGCCAGCAGACCCTGTCCCCCATCGCGGAGCGCTTCCTGGACCGGCTGCGCGCTTCGCTGGCCGCCGACGACGCTCCCGTAACCCGCTAGTAGCCCCCTGCTTTGAGACCGGTACCGCCGACATTCTCCGACACCCCTTGGAACTCCCCGAGCGTCCACAGCCGACGACTCAAATGACCACCCTAGGCGCCGGGCTCGATCTCCCCACTGCCGCGAGCAATGAACTGCGTGGGGATCACAATGTGTTCCGATTGCAGGGCCTCACCCTCCAGACGGCGGAACAGCCGCTGCGCAGCCACCCTTCCCATGCGCCGGGGGTCCTGCCGCACCACGGTGAGCGCGGGCGTAAGCATGTCCGCCAACGGCAGGTCGTCGAAGCCGACATGCGCTATCCGCCTCCGCAGTTCCAACTTGTGTAGCGCTTGCAGCGCCCCCTCGGTGAGCAGATTCTGCCCGCTGAAGATCGCCGTCGGGGGCTGCGGCCCGCCGACGAGTTCGACTACGGCGCGTTCGGCCGCCGTCGGCCCCACCAGTCCGGATACCACGATCGCGCCTTCGACGTCGGCACCGCGGGACGCGAATGCGGCAGCGAATCCTTCTCGCCGCTCCACCGCGGTGGCCACATTCAAGCGCTCAGTGAGCAGGGCAATACGGCGGTGGCCACGGGCAAGCAGGTGCAGTGTGGCGAGCTCGGCCGCCGCCCGGGTATCACTGGTCACACAGTCGGCCTCGATGCCATGCGGGGCCCGGTCCACGAAGATGATCGGCACGCCCAGATGCAGTACCCGCTCCAGTGCGACCCCGTCCACCGTGGTGGTGTTGACGATGATCCCGTCCACGTGGCGGCGGATGGAGTCCTCCACCGCCGCCACCTCCCGGTCCGGCTCCTCGTCCAGGCTGGAGGCCAGCACCGCCACATCGTGCTCCCGGGCCACATCCTCCACGCCCCGGTGGAGTTCTCCGGCGAAGGGATTGTCGACACTGGCTACCAGTAGCGCGATGGTGCGTGTGGCTCCACCCGGGCGGCGCAGGCTGCCGGCGCGCAGGTCCACGTGGTAGTCGAGTTCACGCACCGCCTCCCAGACGCGCTCGGCGGTGGCGTCGGAGACGTTCGGCTCGCCGTTGACCACGCGCGAAACAGTCTTCACGCCGACTCCCGCCAGGCGGGCGACCTGCTTCATGGTGGCTCGACGCTGCGCCCCCGGCGCCGCGTCGGCAGTCGAGTATGACGCCACGCTCTCCTCCCCGATTCTTGAAACGCACTTGACCCAAGTGGCATCCAACCGTACCATCGGAACCGCGATTGACATCGTTGTCAGTACTGGAACGCCGCCATTTGGAGGCGTTCTGGTATCCCCTACCGGCGACCGCATAGGCGGCCGTCCCAACCCGCCCGCGCCGCCGAGTGCGGCTCACCTCATAGCAATGGAGCAGATATGGCACCACCACAACCACCCCGGCTGAGACTGAGGGACGTCTCCAAGTCCTTTCCCGGAGTCCAGGCGCTCAGCGGCGTCTCCTTCGACCTGCTCCCCGGCGAGGTGCACGCCCTTGTCGGCGAGAACGGCGCCGGCAAGTCCACCCTCGTCAAGATCCTCACCGGCATCCACCCGAACTTCGGGGGCAGCTACGAGTACGACGGCACCCCGGCGGCCTTCCGCTCCATTCGCGACGCCCAGCGGGCCGGGATCGCCATCGTCCATCAGGAGCTGAACATGATGGCCGATCTGACAGTCGCGCAGAACATCTTCATCGGCCGGGAGTCCTCCTCCCTGTTGCTCTCCGACCGGGTGCTGAATCGGCGCGCCCAGGAGCTGCTCGACGAGCATGAGGTCGACGTCGCCCCACAGGCCCTGCTGCGGAACCTCTCGGTCTCCAAGGCGCAACTGGTGGAGATCGTGCGCGCCATGTCCTTCGAGGCGACCAAGGTGCTGATCCTGGACGAGCCGACGGCAGCATTGTCGGAGGCCGAGAGCGCCGAACTGCTCCAACGCGTGCGGCGCCTGCGGGACCGTGGTGTCTCGGTCGTCTATATCTCCCACCGCATGCACGAAGTCATGGCCATAGCCGACCGCATCACGGTCCTGCGCGACGGCGCGCACGTGGGCACACTCAAGGCATCCGCCACCGACCTCAACGAGATCATCGAGATGATGGTGGGCAGGCAGGTCGTCAACACCCCGAAGGCCCACTCCGAGGTGGCCCCCGACGCCCCCGTCGTCATGCGGGCCGAGCATCTGGCCTCCGCCGACGTCAAGGATGTGTCCTTCACCCTTCATCGCGGCGAGATCCTCGGCTTCGCGGGCCTGGTCGGGGCCGGGCGCACCGAGGCGATGCGGATCGTCGCAGGCGCCGACCGCCCCACATCGGGACGGCTGGAGGTCAACGGAGCCGAGGTGTCCTTCCGTCGTCCCAAGGACGCCATTCGCGCCGGGATCGCCTACCTATCCGAGGACCGCAAGCGCTTCGGCCTGGTCACGGGCCTATCCGTCAGTGACAACACGGTCCTGGCCTCCTATGACGCCTTCACCACCGCCACGGTCGTGCACGAGCGGGCCGTACAGCGCGCAACCCGCAAGTACGTGGACATGCTGCGCATAAAGACCCCATCCACACGCCAGCGCGTGCGCAACCTCTCCGGCGGGAACCAGCAGAAGGTGGTCCTGGGCAAATGGCTGCTGCGCGACGTCGACGTCCTCATCTTCGATGAGCCGACCCGCGGCATCGATATCGGCGCCCGCGCGGAGATCTATCAACTCATGCGGGATCTGGTAGCGCAGGGGAAGTCAATCATCCTCGTCTCCTCCGACCTCGATGAGGTCCTGCACCTGTCCGATCGCGTGGTCGTCATGCGCGAGGGACGCAAGACCGGAGAGCTGGATGCCTCCGAGGCAACTCAGATCAAGATCATGGAATTGGCCACCAAGCAGGAAGAAGGTCGCGCAGCATGAGCGCAAACATCACCAAGAACAACCCACTGCGGGCACTGCCAATGCAGCAGTTGATGGCGCTGGCCGCACTGATCATCCTGTATGGGTTCTTCGCCGTATTCGGCAATCACTTCCTATCCCCCAGCACCTTCGTTTCGATCCTGGACTCCTCCTATTACATCGGCTTCCTGGCCATCGGCATGACCTTCGTCATCATCACCGCCGGCATCGACCTATCCTCCGGAACGGTCATGGTCGGCTCCGCGCTGGTTGGGGGCGTGGCCTACAACGTGTGGCACCTGCCTATCGGCGTCGCGCTGCTGATAGTGCTCGCAACCGGGGTCGCCTTCGGCATCGGTAACGGGATCCTGGTCGGCTTCCTGCACATTCCGCCATTCATCGCCACCCTGGGCATGCAGTTCGCCTCCCTGGGCCTGTGCGCGGTGATCGCCCAGGTGCAGACTCAGACCTACCCCAGTCTCACCTCCGAGGACGGCTGGTTCAAAACCGTCCTGTACAAGGCGGGGAACCTGCCCGTGGGCATCATCTGGCTGGCCGCCTTCTTCGTGATCGCCTGGTTCATCCTCACCCGCACCAAGCTGGGCCGCTACACCTACGCCATCGGCTCCAACGAGGAGGCCGTCGAGCTTTCGGGCGTGGTCGTGTCCCGTTGGAAGTTCTGGGTCTACGTACTCAACGGCTTCTTCTGCGGACTGGCCGGCGTCATCTACGCCGCCACTTTCTCCTCCATCACCCCGCAGACCGGAAACGGCCAGGAGATGTACGCCATCGCCGCCTGCGTGATCGGCGGGACCTCCCTGGCGGGCGGCGTCGGCTCCCTGTGGGGAACCATCATCGGCGTCTTCGTCATCTCCGTGCTCAAGACCGGCCTGCTGTCGATGGGCCTGCCCGTGCAGTGGCAGCAGGTCCTGATCGGCGTCGTCGTGGTGCTCGCAGTTCTGCTTGATGTCATCCGCACCCGCCGCGCCGGCCGCGCGTGAGTCCAATACCAATTCACCCCCCACCCCACACAGGAAAGGAAAACAACCATGACCACCATGCTCACCCGGAGGACCGCACTGACGGCAGCACTCGCCTCCGCCTGCTCCCTGCCCTTGCTGGCCGCGTGCAGCGACGACGGCGGCTCCGCCGGTGCGGACGGGAAGATGAAGGTCATCATCATCTCCAAGAGCTACCAGAACCAGTTCTATCAGGCCGCATTCAAGGGCGCCCAGGACGCCGCCGATGAGCTCGGCGTCGACCTGGAGACCAACGGACCGGATGCGGAGAGCAACGTCTCCCAACAGGTGGAGCAGCTCGCTTCGGCGGTGAACCAGCGACCGGCTGCGATCGCCCTGGCGGCCTGCCAGCCAGACGCCGTCCAAGACGCCCTGGTGAACGCCAAGAACCAGAACATTCCAGTGATCGGCTTCGACTCGGGGGTGCCCGATGACGCCTCCGGTGCGGTGCTGGCCACCGCCACCACCGATAATGAGGTCGCCGGTGGAAACGTCGCCACCAACCTTGCCTCGAATGCCGCTCTGCAATCCGCCCTGGCCTCCGCCAGCGCAGCCTCCCCCGCCGTCATCGGGGTACTGGCCCAGGACTCCACCTCCGGTTCAATCGTCCAGCGCGTGGACGGATTCACTGCCACCCTCGTGACCGAGCTGGAGAAACTCGACGGTCTCGCCGGTGCGGTGGACCTATCCGGACAGCAGCGTTGGACCACGCCCTCGTCCAATCCCGCGAAGGTGAAGATCGTGGTGACCGTGCCGCCCACCACCAGCCAGGCGGACATCCAGTCCGCCGCCACCTCGATCCTGTCCACGGATGGACTGGTGGCCCTGTTCGCCGCCAACCAGGACGCGGTCAACGGTGTCATCAGCGCCACCGCAGACGCCTCCCAGCTGGATCGCGACTCCGGCCGCTACAAGGACCTGCTGGTGGTCGGTTTCGACGCCGGCACGTCGCAGAAGGACGCCGTGAGCTCCGGGGCCTTCCTCGGCTCGGTGACTCAGGACCCCTACCAGATGGGATACCAGGCGGTGTCACTGGCCGTGCAGGCGGCCAATGGTGAGACCGTTGCGGACGTGGACACCGGTTCACACTGGTACGACGCCTCCAACATCGATGATGAGGACATCTCCGTGCTGCTGTACGACTGACCCGAGACGGGGCAGCCCGGCGGCCGGGCGGGGTCTGCTCCCCACCCGGCCGCCACGGGCGTATCTCACGGCGTCGGACCCGTCAAGTGACCGGGCCGACGGCTCCGGCGCTATTCCACTCGCAGTCGCAGTTCGCCCGCATCCTGCCAATGAATCCGCCAGGTGGTGGAGGTGCTCGCCTCCACCAGGGCGGCGTCGTGGGAGACGAGCAGCAGCGCCCCGGGATAGCCGGCTAGCATCCCCTCCAGCGCCCGGATGGAGCCGATGTCCAGGTGATTGGTGGGCTCGTCCATGACAATCAGCTCCGGTCGGTCGAGGACGCCGAGTGCGAGCATGAGTTTGCGCATCTCCCCGGGGCTGACCTCCTCCCCCGCCAGGACCCGGTCCGGGACGGAGTTGAGCCCGGCCACGATCGACAGCACGCGGCCCAGTCGTTCGGCCTCCAGCCCGGACAGGCGTGCCAGTGCCGCTTCCCGCGCCGCTCGATCGGGCTCCTGGGGCACGTGCAGGCAGGCCGTATCCTCCGGCAGCTGCGCCAGCAGGGCGCGGACGAGCGTGGTCTTGCCGGTACCGTTGTCCCCCAGCAGTGCCACGTGGTCGCGATTGTCCAGAGCGAGCACCGGTGTGCGCAGCACTGTGGCCTCCCCCAGGGGCAGGGTGAGCGGCTGTGTACGCAGCAGTACGGGCCGTCGGCTCGGGGCGGAGTCGACCCACAGGTCGGTGTCGTAGCGCTTGTCGATGTGCAAGGCCTCCACCTGGGCGTTCGCGCGGGCGAGCCGGGCCTCCATGCGGGAGGCGAGCCGACCCGTCTTGCCGTCCTGTCCACTCACCACGGCTAAGCGTCGGCGGAAGCGTGCGTCGTTATCGTGCTTGGCGATGTTGCGGGCGGAGCGGCGGGAGGCGGCGCGAGAGGCCTCCTCGCGGCGTCGTTGGGTCTCCCGGGCCAGGCGCCGCCGCTCCCGTTTGGCCGCCTCGCGGCGCCGGAGGGCTCCCTTCCGCTCCAACTCGGCCTGGGCGAAGCCCTGTGTGTAACCGCCCGGCCGCATGGCAGCGGTTCCGGCGTTCATGAACAGGCACTGAGTGCACAGGGCGTCCAGCAGGGCGCGGTCGTGGGAGATGAGGATGCCGATGCCGGTGAAACGCGCCAGGACGGCACGGATGGCTGTGCGGGCCGAGGTGTCGGCGTGGTTGGTCGGCTCGTCAACCACCAGCAGGTCCGGCCGCTCCCACAGCGCACAGGCGACCTGGACCAGTTTGCGTTGTCCGCCCGAGAGCGTGTCGTAGCGCCAGGCCCACTCGTCGGCGAGACGCAGGTCGCGGCGCAGCCGCATGGCGACCTCGTCATAGGCGCAGGCGAAGTCCATCAGCGTCAGCGGTGGCGCGGCGGCGTCCTGGGCACAGTAGTAGGCCACCAGCCGCGGAGCCACTGCGCCGACGTCGGGCGTCAGCTCCCCGCAGGCGATGCGGGCGAGGGTGGTCTTGCCACAGCCGTTGTCGCCGACGACGCCGGTCCAGCCGGCCGGGAAGGTGGCGGTTACGCCGGCCAGCGCCGGAGAGGCGGCACCGGGGTAGGTGTGGTGGATATCGGACAGGGTGAGCTGCATGCGGGCCTCCTCGGGGTAGGAGGCCGTGCGGCGGTGCAGGCTGTTCGCGGAAACTCCGATCCAGTGGGGCCGCGCAGTGATGACCATTGCATTGGGGCTGCGCTCACGTCCTGCAGCAACCGGACAGGCTCAAACAACGCGGCTGATCGGTATGGGAGGTCAACGATGCTGCACCCCGGACACGGCTCCATGGGTTAGTCATGGTCGGTTCGGATTCCGTGTGCCCGTGGGGCATCGCTACTTCCTCATGCTTCTGACATTACCGGCTCGGTGTGCCCCCGTCCAGCCCTGCCGCCACCTGCTTCTTGTCCGACGCCACTGCGACGCCGCACTTGCCCACTCCGTGTACGAAACGCAAGTCCGCCCCGGCAAAGGCAGCGAGCCATGGCCGGGGCGGAGCGATTCTGATCGTGATCCGGTTATTTGCTCACGGCAGTGCCGGCCAGCGGCTTGTCGCCGGGACGGGCGAGGGGGCCAACCAGCTCGTGAGGCTGGTAGGGCTCCTCCAGGTAGGAGATCTCCTCGGCGGTGAGCTTCAGGTCCAGGGCGCGCACGGCGTCGTCGACCCGGCTGGGCCGCGAGCAGCCGACCAGCGGCGCGGCCACGCCCCGCGCCCAGTGCCAGGCCAGCGCGACATCCGCCATCGGCACACCGTGCTTGTCCGCCGTCTCGGCCACGCGCTCGATGATGGGCATGTCGATCTCACGGTCGCGGTCGTACTTGCTGCTCATGACCTTGTCGGTGGTCGAACGCACGGAGTCGGAGTCCCAGGTACGGCGGGTCAGATGTCCGGAGGCCAGTGGACTGTAGGGGGTCAGGGACATGCCGTACTGCTGGCACACAGGAATCAACTCGCGCTCGTCCTCGCGGTAGAGCAGGTTGTAGTGGTTCTGCATGGAGGCGAAGCGGGTCCAACCGTTTGCATCCGCGGCCAACTGCAGGTTGTGCAGCTGGTAGCCGTACATGGCCGAGGCGCCCAGCGCCCGTACCTTACCCGCCTTCACCAGGCCGTCCAGAGCCTCCAGGGTCTCCTCGATCGGCGTGCCGTAATCGAAGCGGTGAATGATGTACAGATCCAGATAGTCGGTGCCCAGGCGCTTCAGGGAGCCCTCGATCTCCCGGTTGATCGCCTCCCGGGACAGGTTCCCCTCATTGAAGTAGACCTTAGAGGCCAGCACCACGTCCTCCCGCTTGACCCCCAGGTTCTTCAGCGACTGACCAATGAACTCCTCGCTGGTGCCGCGGGCGTAAGCATTGGCGGTGTCGATGAAGTTCACGCCCAGCTCCAGCGCCCGGGCGATCACCTCCTGAGTGGCGCTCTGGTCGATGGACCACTGGTGGGAGTCGGGGAAGACCTCCCCGAAGCTCATGCCGCCGATGCACAGGCGGGGGATGGTGATGTCCGTGGTTCCGAGCTTGGTGTACTCCATTGTCCGAATCTCCTAGGGTTCGCGAGTCGGTTTGTGCGCGTCGGGCGCGCGGGGCAGCGACGCCGTCGCCCCGGCCTTAGCATGCCCCGAGCGGCGCCCGCACCGCCAGGTTCTGACAGTGCCCCTCGTGGCGGCCCGACAATCGCAGACCCCGGCGGCTCGGACAGACCCCATCCCACGGCCGCAGCACACCCGAGGCTTCTTCCAGGAGAGGAGCGCTGCCGTGTACATACCGCGCGAGGTCGAGGACACCGTTGACTCGATGCTGTCTCAGGGCAAGGTGGTCCTGGTGACGGGAGTTCGTCGGCCTCACCGGGAAGGGGACTTACGTTCCGAGAAGGCTTAAGAAGGCAGAGGTACCGGACACCATGGTCGCCTGCGCGGCACGCTCAGGGCAGCTGTTCAATGCGTCCGATGTCGCCGGAGTGGCCGAGGTCGACCGCAAGACCGCAAGAGCGTGGCTGTCCGTACTGCAGGCGTCGGAAGTCGTCCGCGTCCTGCAGCCATTCTGGTCCAACGTCGACAAGCGGCTCACCAAGACCCCGAAGCTGTATTTCATGGACACGGGTTTGGTCTGCCATCTCACCCGTTGGACGACGCCGGACGCGTTGCGCAGCGGCGCCGCGGGCGGACACGTCTTCGAGGCCTTCGTCGTATCCGAGGTGCTGAAGAGCTACATGAACGCCGGGGCGAACCTTCATGATGTGCGGTTCCACCGCGACCAGAAGAAACATGAGATCGACCTGGTGATCCAGGAAGGGCATGTCCTGCACCCGGTGGAGGTCAAGATGGGCGTCCATATAGGCGTGGAAGCGATCAAGGACTTCTTGCGCCTCGAGCGCATTACGGGCTGCGAGCTTGGATTCGGGCACGTGATCTGCCAGACGAGGGAGCCCTACCCCATTACGCGCGACATTCAGGCGGTACCCGTCTGGGCGATCTAGCGGTTGTGGTCCATGGCGCCGTTAGTTGCGCAGGCAGGCCAGGGGGATGACGAAGACGCCGTCGTCGCGGCGGTAGGCGGTGGCGCCCGCGGTGATCACGGCGAGGAAGGAGGGCTCCCCCATGCGGGCCGTATCCACGCGGTCGCGCAGCCGCCGCAGGTGGGCGGCGGCGGCGTCGAGTTGGCGCGAGCCGAGCTTCACCTCCAGCGGCGCCCACCGTCCGTCGGCGAGGACGACGACGGCGTCGGCCTCCAGGCCGGTCTTGTCACGGTAGTGGAAGAGCGCCCCGTCGTTGGCCTCGGCGTAGACGCGCAGGTCGCGCACGCACAGCGACTCGAACTGCAGCCCGAAGGCTTCGAAGTCGCGCAGCAGGTCGGCCGGCGCCCAGCGCATGACGGCCGCACCGATCGACGGGTCCACGAAGTGACGCGTCGGACTGGTTCTTATCGCGGTCCTAGAGCGCAGCGCCGGGTTCCAGGCGGGCAGGTCCTCGATCACGTAGGCGCGCGACAATGCGTCGAGGTAGTCGCTGACGGTGTTGGGCGCCATGGCGGCATCGTCAACCGTGAGATCGGCCGCGATCGTGGCCTGCGCGGCCTGGGTGGAGACGTGGCGGGCGTAGGCGCGCATGAGTGCGCGCATGCGCGTCGAGTTGCGGGAGACGCCGTCCATGCGGGCGACATCGGAGTCGATCAGGCCCTCTACGTAGTTGCGCGCCAGGCCTCCGGGCGATGCCGTCGCACCTGCGGTGACAGCGGCGGGCCAGCCGCCGCGGCACAGAATCCGCGCCATGTCCTCCACATCGAGCGCACTGATGCCCGCGACCTCCGCCTCCCCGTCGAAGAGCGCCCGCAGGGACACCTGCCCGGTGGACTCCTCCGACTCGAAGAGCGTCATGGTCCGCATGACCAGGGTGGCGATCCGCCCAACGCCGGAGTGCGCCCCCTGGACGGTTGGTGTGGACGAGCCGGTGAGTATGAACTGCCCGGGCTCCCCGCGGCGGTCTACGGCGAAGCGGACGGCGTCCCACAACTGTGGTGCCATCTGCCACTCGTCGATGAGCCGCGGCGTGGCCCCCTCCAGCAGCGCGGAAGGCTTGGCATCCGCGAGCGCAAGGTAGGACCGGCTGCGATCGGGATCCTGCATGTAGACGACGCTGCCGGCCTGCTGCAGGGATGTGGCGGTCTTGCCGCACCACTTCGGGCCCCTGACCTGCACAGCGCCACTGGTTGCGAGGGCGACGGCGAGTAGGTCATCTGCCACACGCGGCAAATAGTGCATAAGTTCCTCCTCCGGCTTGGAAAACCCGCATGTCTCCGCCGCTCAGCCTAGCCGATTGCGTGAGTTGGACGGGTTTCATTGCGTGAGTTGGACCGATTCTGTTGCGTCAGTCGGCGCGATGCAGACTCTTCGTGTTTGCGGATGTGCCGGTGCAGTAGACGATCAAATGGCGTGGCAGACACCCAGGGTCCCGCCGTCGACAAGTACGGCACGATCAACGGATGCCCACGCGCGAGCCGAGCCGAAGCGTCCGGCGCGCTCAACAGCCATGATCAGACCCCAGACACCCCGGGCAAGGGACGCCCGGTTCGCACACACATGCATCAAACACTCGCAGGCGATGAGCACGCCTGGTTCTACCCAGGCCTTTGTTGATATAGCTCCCACAACCAAAACATAACGAATTAACCAAGTCGCTAGTAAGGTCATGTCTAGCAAGTATCATCATATGACGGCAACTTGCCACCGCCGCGTTCCCGACACCCCAGGAGCCGTCATGACCTATCCCGCCCAGAACCCGCCCCCCACACCGGCACCAGTCCAGATGAGCGCCCAGCGCAACACCATTGGACTAATCGCGCTGATCTGCGCAATCGCGGGTTTCATCCTCGCGTGCATCCCCGGCGCCCTCATCGCCGGGTGGATTCTGCTTCCAATATCCTTCATTCTCGGGCTGGTATCACTGTTCCAGAAGGGCCACACCCGCTGGCAGGGCATCACCGCCATCGTCCTGTCAATCGTGGGAACCGCGGTCGCCGTACTGGTGTTCCTCGTCGTGGCCTCTAACGCCCTGGACGACGCCTTGGGCACCAGCTCCGACACCGTCGTCTCAAGCACCACCGACTCGGCCTCGACCGACGGGGCAGGCTCGAACAGCAACGGCAAGGCGCCCACAGGCACAGACACCGGCACGCGCGAGAACCCTGCCGCGCTGGGCAGCGAGATCAGCAGCGACGAGTGGAAGGTGGTAGTAAACTCAGTGACATTCGACGCCACGGCCGAAGTCATCGCGGAAAACCCCTTCAATGACTCACCTGCGGATGGTGACGAGTACATTCTCATCAACTACACGGTCACCTACGTGGGGGACGATCCGGATGGCGGCATGCCCGCATTCGTCACCGTCAATTACGTGACCGCTGACGGCGTGACCATCGACGGCAGCGACACGCTCGCCGTGGCCCCCGACGAGATCGACACGTTGACCACCCTGTACAACGGCGGCAGCGTCACGGGCAACGAAGCCATTGCTGTCCCCTCCGCATCCGCCCAGGACGGCGTGCTCGCGGTGCAGCCCGGCCTGCTCGCTAACAAGGCCTTCGTCGCGGTCAAGTGACCCACTGACCGCATCCAACGAGTCAGCGCCCCGCCGCCCATTCGACGCGGATCGGAGCGCTGACTCGTTTTTGGCTTTCGTGCCTGACAGCACGAAGGCGCACCCGATGAGTTTCCGTCAGACTCAGCAGCCTGCCTGCGGCCTGGAACAGACCAATCCTGCCCTGCGCAAACGCGCCCGACCGGGCCGGAACCGAGGGGCTACTGCTCCCTCCAGCGGCGCAGCTGAGGCAGCACCGCGCTCATGTAAGAGACGGCCTCATCCTCGGTAATATGCACGCCTTCGGACATGTAAGGAGCGCTGTGCTCAATCACCTCTTCCAGTGTCTCCGGGCCGACGAAGGCGCCGTCCTGGTAGCACCAGGCGCAGTAGTCCTCGGACTTGGTCCCGTCCATCTCCTTGCCGTGCTGCTCCTCCTTCGGAATGGGCATGCCGCAGCTCTGGCAGTGTGGGCCGGGCGGCGCCTCAAGGAGGCGCGTGACCGGCACATCCAGCGCGGCGGCCAGCAGCTTGCACATGTCAATGCCAGGCGTGGTGGCGCCGGTCTCCCAGCGTGAGACCGCCTGCCGGGTCACCATGACCCGCTGTGCCAGTTCATCCTGCGTCATCCCCTGCGACGCCCTAACCTCGGCGATTACTTCTCCGATTGCCATGTCGGTCTCCTTTTCCGCGGCTCCCGGTGATGCCGCCACATAAGAACAGCACAGCCGGCACACGCCGTCGAGCAACGGGCTGTTGCATCACAGCCTCCCCAATCACCGCTCACGGGCGCAGGGCGCTCAGGGGAAAGGTCAGGACGCCGTCGGCCAGCTTCATGGTGGGCCCGTCGGCGGTCACGACGGCGGTGAAGACCGGCGCGGGCGTACGTCGCGTGTCAATGTCCGCCACGAACGCGGCTAGGGAGTCCTGGGCCTTCACTATCTGCCGTTGCCCTAATTTGACTTCAAAAGCAGCCCAACGTCCGTCATCGAACTCGACGACGGCGTCGGCCTCCTTTCCCGACTTGTCCCGATAGTGGTAGACGTGCCCGCCCCGCAACTCGCCGAAGGTGCGCAGGTGCTGCACAACTTGCGACTCGAACCACAACCCGGCGGTCTCCAAGTCCTGCATCAGGCGCTCCGCCGAGGTCCCGGTGATGGCTGCGGCCAGGGCAGGATCCACGAAATGGAGCTTGGACGAGGTACGCACGGCGTAGCATGAACGCAAGTGCGGTGCCCATGCAGGCTGCTCCTCGACAATGAAGAGCCGCCTAAGGGCATTGATGTAGCTCGCTGCCGTCTCCGCGCTGAGCGCCTGAGTCGTCACGTCCTTCGCGATGGTGGTGAACGAAGCCTCGGTGGCGATATGGCGCGCAAGCGAGCGTATAAGCGCTCGCAACCTGATCGGATCGCGGCGCGGCTCCCCATCGAGCCGCCCCATGTCGATGTTGACAACGTCCTCCACATAGTCGCGCAGATGCCGCTGTGCCTGTGCGGTCGTGGCATCGACGTCGCCCGGCCAGCCGCCGTGAACCAGCGCATCCAGCGCCTCCCGGACACTCGTGCCGGAGTCAAGCGCGGGTGGCGGCTCCTCGCCGTCGAACAGTGCCGCCAACGAAACGCTCCCTGCACCCAGGCCGCGCTCGAACAGAGTCATCGGACGCAGACGCACCCTGGAGATCCGGTGGGCGCCAGAGTGCCGCGTAGCATCCTCGGCGGGAACCGAGGAACCGGCGAGTATGAACTGTCCGGGGCGTTGCCTGGCGTCAACCTCCCGCCGTACCGCGTTCCACAGGTCTGGCGCAAGCTGCCACTCGTCGATCAGCCTGGGAGTATCCCCTTCCAGCAGCAGCGCAGGATCAAGGTCAAGCGCAGCGTGAATCTGCGGCAGGCCCGAGTCCAGAGCGACCTCGGATGCGGCATGCTGCCGTCCGGTCATGGTCTTGCCGCAGTCGCGCACGCCTTCGATGAGAAGACCACCTGAGTAGCCCAGGATTTCGCTGATAAGCGGGTCAACGACACGATGCCGGTAGCTCACGTCGGCCATCGACTTCCTCCTGAGATCCTGCGCGAAACCCACCCCAGTCCTAGAGTTGGCTTTATTCTAACCGGGCAGTTGGCGTCGCTTCAACCAGGCACATGGCGTCATTACAGTCGGTGTTCTGGCGTCGTGACGGGCAGATGCAGTCAGTCGAGCCGCATCACCAGAGCGGATGATCTCCTCCTCGGCCGCGTGTCCCTGCTCGCCCCGAGACCGGGCCGCGGCAGTTAACGGCACCAAATTGCCTCCCGAGTTGCTTATCCACCCATTCGTACCGAAAGAGACCATCGACGCCACGCCCCGCACGCCCGTAAGTTGGGCACAGCGAACCGCTGAGCAGAGAGGACTCCCGCATGGCCCCCGCATCGACCCTGAAGCACCAGACCTACCTCACCCTCAACGACGGCAACCGCATCCCCCAGTTCGGCATGGGCGTGTACCTCGTGCCCGACGGCGAACCCACCGAGACCGCCGTCGCCGAGGCCCTGCGGCTGGGCTACCGCCACATCGACACCGCGCACGCCTACCAGAACGAACGCTCCGTGGGCCGCGCGGTCAAGGCCAGCGGCATCGACCGCTCAGACATCTGGATCACCACCAAGCTGTGGCCCAGTGAGTATGGCGAGGGCGCCACCGCGGCCGCCATTGACAAGATGCTGGAGCGCCTGGACACCGACTACATCGACCTGCTGCTGCTCCATCAGCAGGTCGGGGACTACAAGGGCGCGTGGAAGGACATGGAGCGCGCCGTCGCGGCCGGCAAGGTGCGGTCCATCGGCATCTCCAACTTCGAGTCCGCCAACCTGGAGGACCTCATGGCCGCAGCCACCATCAAGCCGTCGGTCAACCAGGTGGAGTGCCATCCCTACTACCCGCAGGACGAGCTGCGCGAGCGTATGGCCCCCTATGGCACGCTCATCGAGAGCTGGTACCCGCTCGGTCACGGCGATGCCGGCCTGCTCGACGAGCCGCTCTTCGCCGAGTTCGGCACCAAGTATGGCAAGACGCCCGCCCAGGTGATTCTGCGCTGGCACATCCAGAAGGGGAACATCATCTTCCCCAAGTCCACCAACCCCGAGCATATTGCCGCCAACATGGACATCTTCGACTTCACCCTGACCGAGGCGGAGATGGAGCGCGTGGCCGCACTCGCCAACGGCAGTCGCTTCTACAACGTCTCCCTGGCCGACCAGGAGAAGAACCTCGGCGCATGGGCGCCGGCCGACTGAGCACTCCGCACCCAACAAGCAGTCCACCAACTACTTGAGAGGAACCCCAATGATCTTTGACCGCAATGAGAACCTCCCCGTTGTCGCGCTGCTCGGTGCCGGCGCCATGGGCACCGCCATCGTCCGACGCATCGCCAACGGCAAGCAGATTCTGCTCGGCGACATCTCCGAGAAGAACCTTCAGACCGTCGCCCACGATCTGGCCGCCTCCGGATACGAGGTGGACACCCAGCCGGTGGACGCACTGGACCGGGCCAGCGTCGAGGCCTTCGCCGCCAAGGCCGCCTCCCTGGGCGAGGTCCGCTACTTCATCGACACGGCCGGAGCCTCCCCCAACCAGTCCTCGGCCGAGCACATCGTGGCCCTGGATCTGGTGGCCACCGCCATGGCGATCGACGTCTTCGGCGGCGTCATCGCGCGCGGAGGTGCCGGCCTGGTCATCTCCAGTCAGGCGGGCCACATGATGCGCCTGAGCGAGAAGGTGGAGCGTCAGCTGGCGCTGACCCCCACCGAGGAGCTCGCCGAACTCGACTTCGTCAAGCACGACGCCGTGGCCAACTCCGGAGTCGCCTACATGGTTGCCAAGCGCGCCAACCACCTGCGGGTGCGCACGGCGGCCGCCACCTCCTGGGGCGATCGGGGCGCCCGCATCAACACGATCAGCCCCGGCATCATCGTCACGCCACTCGCCTACGACGAGTTCCGTGCCGCCGGAGAGGGCTACCAGGCGATGATCGACGCCTCCCCCGCCCGCCGCGTGGGCACCTCCGATGAGATCGCCGCGGCCGGGGCCTTCCTGCTCGGCGAGCAGGCGGCTTTCATCACCGGCACGGACCTGCTGATCGACGGCGGCGTGATTGCAGCGATCAACGCCGACCGCTTCACGATGGGCGGCTGACGCCGGGCTCCCGGACGCGGGGTCCCGGCCCGGCGCCGGCTGCTGACCGTTCACCGTTGGGACGGTTGGCCGCCGGCAGTCTGGTCTCTACCGGGGATCTACGGGCACATCTTGGAGTTCACACACCATCAACCATTCGGTGTCGTCAAAGCCGTCGCCCACAATCCGGAAACCCATCCGCTCATACAGGTGCGCGGCCCGGTTGGCCTTGGCGACGCCGAGCGAGGCACGCGCGTAGCCGGCCTGACGCAGTTGCTCAAGCATGCGCTGCAGCATCCGGGTGCCGATTCCCCGGCCCCGAAACTCCCGGTACAAGGAAATGGAGAAGGCCGGCGTGGAATCGTCCAGGTGACCGTAGCCCTCGGTGGTGCGTACCCAGCAGGCACCGACCACGCGACCGTCAACTTCCGCAACCAGCGCCCGGTCATCCGGCAGCGTCCCGAAACCCTCGAAGTGGGCGCGGCACAGGGGGTCGTCGTAGATGACGCTGCGCGGCACCTGCCCGGTGAAGTCCTCGGGCACATAGACGGCCTCCAGCAGGAAGTCCTCCAGTAGAGGCGTCTCCTCGGGGCGCAGTGGCCGGATCAGCACGGCCTCGTCGTCGATCGACATGGGGTGTGATTGTAGGCCAAGCCCCCGCTTTGCGATGCGTGGTCACTCAGTCGACGAACGGGTTGCGAGTAGTCGAGGCCTTCGTTGAGACAATCCTGGGCGGCGAGGCAGGAGTCCAGGGGGATTCCGGTTGCGAGTCCCATTCGTATACGCTCAAAGAGCCACAACCGAACCTTCCGCATACGTCACGCATGCATAAGCGATAGAATACGGGTGTTCGACTCGGACCGAAGATCAGAGTTATATTTGTATTGCGAGACGCCGAGGATGTCGGTACCTGACACGCATCCGGTCGGCGCAGAAGAGAGGCGTAATGAGCAAGCGCAGGCTCGGCGGAAGCGGGTTCGAGGTCGCACCTATCGGCTACGGCTGCATGGGCATCAGCCATGCGCACGGGTACGCGATGGAGTTCGACGACGGCGTGCGCACCGTATGCGAGGCGGTCGAGGCCGGCTACACCTACTTCGACACGGCCACCACCTACACCGGCACCACCCGGTCAGGCAAGTCCTCAATCAACGAGGAGGTCGTGGGCACGGCCTTGGCCCCGTATCGCAAGCAGGTGGTCGTGGCCACCAAGTTCGGAGTGACCATCAACGCCGATCACAGCCTCACCCTCGACTCCTCCGCGGCGGCCATTCGCGCCACGGTGGAGAGATCGCTCCGCCAGCTGGGGTTCGACCACCTCGACCTGGTGTATCAGGCCCGCATCGATCCCAACACCGAGCCGGAGGCCGTGGCCCAGACCATGGCCGAACTCATGGCCGAGGGGAAGGTGCTCAACTGGGGAATCTCCGAGACCGGCGAGGACTACCTGCGCCGCGCACACGCCGTGACGCCCGTCGTCGCCATCCAGAACGTGATCAACATGTCCCGCCGCGGACATTGCGCTCACCGCCGCGGAGCTGGCCGACATCGATTGCCGCCTCGCTGAGATGAAGCCCGAGAACTTCGGCAAGGAGTGAGTGGCCACCGGCGATTCGTATTAGCTCCCGAAGATGAGACGAGTCTGGTCCTCGGAGAGCCGACTGCCCTCGATCCGGTTCGAGGAGTAGGTGAGGTCGATCTGGAGGCGGTGGCAGATCCCGCTCTTGATCCCTCTCCGCTTTCTCCGCTCGCAGCCGGGAAAGTAGCGGCGCGCCGGGCACGTTGACGTGCTCCGCGGCATCCTTCAGCAAGGGCGAATCGTCATCGGGCGCAATTGTAGGTTCTGGCCGAGTCCACGCCGCCGGCGGCGTCAGCGAGCGGGATACTCCTCCAGAAGTGCCACCATCTTGAGGCAGTCGGTGTCGTTAACGGACTCTTCGCGTTTGTGGGTGTGGTGGGTGCCGGCGTGTTCGCCAGCGCGCAGGTGTGCGCGGGGTCTGGGTCCGGATTGCCTTCAGGGTGAACTGGGCCGGCATAGGGGGTCGCTGCCGGGGGGCTGGGGTTCCGGGAGCGTGTCGGGCCGCGGGGGCTGGGCGGCTGGGCAACACCCCTGGTCCCGACGCGTGGCCAGCAGCGTCATTGGGGCCCGGGGCCGTGCCCGGGGGCCGTCTACTACGCCGGTTCGACCTCTACTACTCCGGTTAGGTGTTTGTTGAAGGGCTGCGCAGCCTTCAGCAAAGGCCTAACCGGCGTAGTAGACACCGAAGGGGCGTACCCAACACACCCCGCAGCCCCAGCGCCCCGAAGACCGCGGCGCCACGAAGGCCCGCACCACCAACCACCACACCCCCAAACACGAGCAGCCGCGAATCTCCATACCGCTATCCCAAACAAGTGCAGCATGCTGCACTTGTTTGGGATAAGTCGTTATGCACTCCGTGTTTGTGGCGCCGCGCTCAGAGCATCCCCGCTGCACGACACGGTGCGCGGGAGCAGGGACGGCGGGAATCCGACCGACTACTCCCACTCGATGGTGCCGACGGGCTTGGGGGTGAGGTCGTAGGCCACACGGCACACGCCGGGAACTTCCGCCAGGATGCGGGCGGTGATCCGCCGCAGCAGCGCCCAGTCGAGCTCGGGCACCTCGGCGGTCATGGCGTCGACGGTGTTGACGCAGCGGATGATGACGGGCCAGTCGAAGGCGCGCCTGCCGTCGCGCACGCCGGTGGCGCGCATATCCGGCACCACGCAGAAGTACTGCCAGATGTCCTGGCCGGCGGCCTCGATCTCCTCACGGACGACGGCGTCGGCCTCGCGCAGCGCCTCCAGGCGGTCGCGGGTGATGGCCCCCAGGCAGCGCACCCCCAGCCCCGGGCCGGGGAAGGGCTGACGCTCCACCATGGACTCCGGCAGGCCGAGCCGGCGGCCGACGACGCGCACCTCGTCCTTGTACAGGAGCTTTACGGGCTCAACCAGTTCGAAGTCCATGTCCTCGGGCAGGCCGCCGACGTTGTGGTGGGCCTTGACGCCCTTCTCGGACTCGAGGATGTCGGGGTAGATGGTGCCCTGCCCCAGGAAGCCGACGCCCTCGAGCTTCGCCGCCTCCTCGGCGAACACGTTGATGAACTCCACGCCGATGAGCTTGCGCTTGGCCTCGGGCTCGGCCACGCCCGCCAGCAGGTTCAGGAACCGGTCCGTGGCGTCGACGTACACGAGGTTGGCGTCCAGCCCGTCCCGGAAGACCTCGATCACCTGCTCGGACTCGCCCTTGCGCATCAGGCCGTGGTTGACGTGGACGCTGATCAGCTGCTTGCCGATCGCCTTGACGAGTAGTGCGGCGACGACGGAGGAGTCGACGCCGCCGGACAGGGCCAGCAGCACCTTGCCGTCGCCGACCTGCGCGCGCACGGCGTCGACGGCCCCGGCGATGAAGGCGTCCGCCAGTTCGGGGGTGGTGATGCGCTCCATGTCGGCGGGGCGTTGGTTGGAGGTGAAGTCCACGGCGGTCTCCTTCATCGTCGCGTGCGCGGGTTCGCGCCCGACTCTACTGCCATCCCCCAGGGCGGCGCGGAAGGAGCCGCCCACTCCCGATGAGTGGGCAGCCAAGATGTCAAAATCGATGACAAACGAGTCCGGGGGCGTTGGCGGCAGCGAACAAAACGTTGGAATCATGCGGGTGCCGGGTCGGCTATGGAGGGCATCGGAAGTGTTTGTCATCAAAATTGACACTTCCGCCCCGGCCACAGCCCTGCACGTGAGCTCCCACGCACCAAACCGGAAGACCCTCTTTAGGTTGTGCCTATTCCAGGCCCAAGACAACGGCGAGCTGCCGCGAAACCTCTGCCATGTCATCGTCTCCTCAAGGGGCTCTCCCTGGCTAACAGGGTGACGTCGCCCGCTACTCCCACTCGATGGTGGCGGGGGGCTTGCTGGTCACGTCCAGCACCACGCGGTTGACCTCGGGGACGGCGTTGGTGATGCGCGTGGAGATGCGGGCCAGCACATCGTAGGGAAGACGCGTCCAGTCCGCCGTCATAGCCTCGCTCTACTCCATTCCACCGCTGACCAGCTCCAACAGATCGGTGTAGCTCGTTACTTCGTGATACCGCACGTCAGTCGTATTAGCTTGATTGAACAGCTTTTTCGCACAGGCAATCTTCGCCTCTTCCACGCCGCGGAACTCAAGCGAGTCGAGCGACCCCTTGGTCTCCGCCACGAAGTAGACGTGCTGCACGACACCCTTCTTGAAGGCGATCGCCCAGTCCGGAGAATAGTTCCCTACAGGCGTCGGTATAGCAAAAGCCCTCGGCAGCTTGGCATAGACTTCTACCTCATCTGCGGCATCCAAATCACGCGCGAAACCGGCCTCTCCATCCGAGTCTGGGAAGACGTAGTCCTGGATGCCCTTCTTCACGCTCATGGCGCTGCTCGCGTTTCGGGGCATGCGCTCGGTGAAGATCGTCGTGCCGTACTCGTCGTCGATGGCGTGGTACTCCACGTGATCAACGACCATCGTGGCCTTCTCGCTCACGATGAGCTTGGCCACCTTGGCGATGAACTCCTCGGGGTTCTTGGCATACAGGGCGAATTTGGCAGGGTGGATCTTCGCGAGGATCGCGGCGGCCGTCCGTCTGGTGATGCTCGCCTGGGCGGCCACCTCACCGAGAAGGTCGTAAGTCACGCCGGTAACGGCACCGCTGTCGACCTTCTCCTGCGCGGTGCGCCTCACCTTGAACTGCCCCTGGACGTCAAGGTCGTCGCGGCTCAGGCTGTCGTGCTGAGTGCCCACGGTCATTGCGTAGGCGAGCTCGCTCACCATCAGGTCCTTGTCGATGCGGGCCACTGCGTGCTCGACGAGCTCCGCGCTGTCGAACTCCACCGTGTAGGCGTACTTGCCGTGGATGCGGCCCCACAGCTCCTGGAAGGCCGTGCGCTCGAAGTTGTCGTTGAGCTTATTGGCGGGGATCTTCGTCTCCAGGCCGTTGCTCACCATGCCGTCGAGGGCGTGCGGGTCGTACACGCTCTTTACCAGAGCCTCGATGGCCGGCGCCTTAGCCTGCATGTCCTCGGGCAACCGCTCCACGGCAACCACGTTGAAGCCTTCCTCGCGGAAGCGATCGGTCGGCGTGCCCTCGTAGTCGATGTAGTTGTTCCGCAGCAGCCACGCGTAGGCGATCTTGGACTCCTTTTCGGAGAACGTGACCTCGGTGGAGTCCGGCATCGTGACAACCTTGCCCTTGAGGAAGCCGTCGGTGACGTGCGTGGGCCTCGCATGCAGGCCGCTCCTGATGTCGCTCTGCAGGGACAAGGTGAAGTCGCTGTAGCTCTCCGAGGCCACCACGGTCAGCACGTTGACGGAGTGCACCTCCTCCTCGCCGAGCGCGGCGAGGTCCTGCCGCTCGCCGGTCGAGTCGACGCACAGACGCAGGCCGCGCCCGACCTCCTGGCGCTTGCCGGTCTCGTTGTCCGAGTGCTTGAGCGCGCAGATCTGGAAGATGTTCGGGTTGTCCCAGCCCTCGCGCAGCGCCGAGTGCGAAAAGATGAACCTCGTCGGCTCATCGAAAGAAAGCAGCCGCTCTTTGTTGCGCAGGATCAGGTCGTAGGCGCTCTTGTCGTCGGACTCATCGCTGCCGCGCTTAGTAGTCGAGTCGATGGCCCGGCCCTTCTTGTCGATGGAGAAGTAGCCCTTGTGGGTCTCGTGCGCGGAGATGCCGGCCAGGTAGGCGCGATACGGCTCGTTGAGCGGCAGCTGCGCCAGGTACTCCTCGACGCAGCGGGCGTATTCCTCCTCGAACACCTTTCCGTAGCCTACAGTCAGCTCCTCGCCGTCATCGCCGTAGGCGCGGTAGCGGGCCACCTCGTCGATGAAGAAGAGCGATAGGCACTTGATACCCCGCGCGAAGAGGGCTTCCTCCTTCTCCAGGTGCGAACGGATGGTCTCGCGGATCTGGACGCGGCGCATGTCCTCCTCGGCGGAGTCGCCGTACACCTCGCCCTTCCAGATGACCTCGCCGTTGAGGAACCGCACGCAAGCTGATTGTCCCTCCATGTCGGGGATGATGCCGTCAGGCGCGATGGTGAAGTCGCGGTACGCCTCGAGCTTGGTGGGACCGCTCGCGTCGTAGATGGAGTCGCCCACGTTGAAGCGGTGGATCTGTTTGGTCACCTTGCCGCTGGCGCCCAGGTACTTGTGCTCGATCACGGCCACGGGAGGCGCGCTGCGGCTCACGACAACATCCTGTAGGTAGAGGTAGCTGTCGGTGCCGCGCATGTGCTTGAGCTCGAAGCCCTTCACCTCGATGCGCTTCACGAGGCGCTGGTTGTAGGCGTCGAGTGTGTCTAGCTCGAACACCAGGTTGTGCAGCAGGTCGCCCTTGCGGTCGCGCGGGATGGTCGCAGAGTAAGAGAGCGAGAAGAGCGGGTTGAACCGCTTGATGCCGTCCTGCGTGGCCTTTCCACCCATCTTCTGGGGCTCGTCCTGGATGACGATGGGGCGGTTTGCGGCGATCACATCGATGGGCTTGCGGCTCTGGAAGTCGTCCTGCGGCTCGAAGATCTTGCGGGCGTACTTGTTCTTGGCGCCTTCCTTCATGGAGGTGTTGAACGCCTGCATGTTGATGATCATGCAGCAGATGCCGTCGTCCTCTGAGTAGCGGTCGATCTCGGTCAGGCGGTAGCTGTTGTAGACGAAGTAGCGGATGCGCTTGCCGTACTGCTCGAAGAAGTGCTGCTCGGTGGTCTCAAACGTCTTGTTCACGCCCTCGCGGATAGCGATGGAGGGCACCACCACGATGAACTTGCTCCAGCAATACAGGCGGTTGAGTTCGAACATCGTCTTGATGTACACGTAGGTCTTGCCCGTGCCGGTCTCCATCTCGACGTCGAGGCATATGCCGCCGATCTCGGTGCTAAGGGACGCCGACTCCATGATTTGGTTGCCCTGCTGGATTCGCCTTACATTGCGCAGGAGCGCGTCGGGCGCTAGCGCGATTCTCGCGTTGCCGTAGCCTGTGTCGGAGTCGAGCTGCAGCAGCCGCTGCCCCTTCTTCCCGATGCCGCTGCCCATGTCGCGCAGGTATGCGAGCGGGGCCTGGTTCGGTTGGCCCTCGAAGACCTCGGTCACGGCCCGTGCCGCCTCGGTCTGGTAGTCCTGTATCTTGAACTTGAACTGCATGGCTCGACCCCTAGATCACTCGACGGATGGTGTCGGGGCTGTAGGTCTTGAACAGCTCCTCGAAGTTCGCGGCAGCAGAGTCATCGGCTAGCGATGCGTCACGGAACACGGCGTATATGGGCCGTTCCTGCGCGATTCTCTCGATTACGTTCGTGTCAGCCTCAGTATCGAAGCAGGCGATGAGCTGGCCTTCGTTCACGTTGAAGCAGGTCACGCCGTCGACGTCGAACTGCTCGATGTGAGCGGAGTATGGGATGCGGAATGCGGGCAACACCTGGAAGAGCAGATCATCTGGCGTACGATCCTCCTTTAGGTTGTCTACAAACTCGAAGAGGTTGACTTGTGTCTGCATACCTGGCTCGACGCGCGTGTCGAAGTAATTCGAGCTGTCGATGCGAAGGACCCGGAAGCCAACATCGGGCACCGGCTTCGACAGCTCACCGAGATCGAGCTGACGGTTTGCTCCATCAATCTCACGGACGACCATGGCACCAGCCCGCCGTATGCGTTCTTCGCCAATCTCACACAGACTCGCATACTCTCCGGTGGTCTCCTCCGGAATCTGCACAAGGATGAACCTACGAGTGCCGCCGTCTTCAGCGTTCTTTTGCATGACGGCGTGGGCCATGCTCGCAGATCCGGAGAAAAAGTCGAGAACGAGGGAGTCGGGATCGCTCGCTATAGTGAGAATGCGCTCCATGAGGCGAACTGGCTTAGGCGTGTCGAAGGGCGCCCTGCCGTCAAAGAGCGCTTTAAGCCCTTTCTTCGCCTCGTCAGTATGCCCAACTTCCGAACATGGCCAAAAATTAGTCGGCATTTTACCGTCAAGTCCAGCAAGATACGTCTTGCGACGGATTCCGCCCTCGCCGCCACGCGTGAAGTAGAACTTGGGCCAGGGGCCTTCGTCCATTACGGCTTGCGCTTCTTCACGCGCTTCGCCAAGGGGTTTATCTAGCATAATCGCCGGGACACCCTTGCGAATATCTGCAGCATTTACGCCGCAGATCATCGCACGCGTCTCGTCATCTCCGATGTCCTCAAGGTGGTACCCCGTCCACCCCCGCATGTGCTCGAGCATTTGCGATTGTTCAAAAGTCCAGCAACGTCCGGATGGCGGGTAAATCAGCTCGCCGGTAAACGCATGCTGTATTGCATAGACCATGCCTTGGTGGGTCTTCGCGCCGGGCGCAAATGGGTTATCGCTCGCCCACGGCGACTTATCTCCGTCCAACTGCCTGTAGCTAGAATTCATCTCATCGGTTCGAGGAAGCCTGTTAGGAATCCAGGCCGGACATTTGCCGTACGCAACTAAATGTTCAACCTCGCGCGGTAACCCCTTCGCGTCGTTGCGCGGCGAATAGGACCTCTGCCACGAAATGTCGGCGACAAAGCACGACTGTCCGAATATCTCGTCACAGATCTTTCGGACGTTCATCAATTCACCGTCATCAATACTGATGAAAATAGAACCGTCCCCGCTTAAGAGATCCCGCGCCAAGAGTAGGCGTGGATACATCATTGAACACCAGTCCGAGTGGAATCGGCCATTGCTTTCCAAGTTGGCTACTAGCCGGCCACCTTGCTCGTCATAGTCGCCGCTCTCAGCGTCATATTCCTCCCGACTACGCGCGAAGTCATCATCATACACAAAGTCATGCCCCGTGTTGTACGGCGGATCAATGTATATCAGCTTGATCCTGCCCGCGTAAGTCTCCCGCATAAGTTTGAGCGCCGCAAGGTTATCGCCCTCGATATACAGGTTCCCAGTTGTATCCCAGTTGACGCTGCGCCCGCGCTCGGGCCGCATCGTCCCATTGCAGGGAGTGCGTGCCAACGACTTCGCATCACGCTTACCCGGCCAGGTGAACTGGTAGCGCTCGCGCCCTCCCTCGGCCACGTCACCCAACAGCTCGCGCAGGGCGTCGAAGTTGATTGCCCTCTGCGTGTTGCCCTTCGCGTCAGCGACCTCGGTCGCAACCGATGGGAACAACTCGACAAGCCGCGCTACGTTCTCCTGCGTAATGTCGGGCGTGACTCGTTCAATTCTTTCCATGGTTAGTCCTCCAGCAAGCTAAAGTCGTCTTCCTGCAGTATTCCGCCTGCGCCAAATAGCTGCATGTCGCTGCTATTCGGCTGGTTGTCTTTCTCAAGTTGTTCTATATAGACATATTGGGGCATATAGAGCGAAGGTCCACTTACGATACATTCTCCCTGACCAAGTGCAGTAAGCATGGACAGGCTGCTTTCACCCATAAAGCTGACGGTCTTTCGAATACGCCCGATGTCGTTGGGATTCACCAGCTTATGGATAAAGTAGTTGTGTATCTGTGAGGTGATAGTCGGCGAAATGTCGCTTGGCCTCTGGCTAGCAAGACCAAGAAAAACGCCATACTTACGTCCTTCCTTGATAATTCGCTCAAATACTCTCAGTGTATTGTCGTGCACCAAGTCGGATTGCTCAGCATCATAGCCAAGCAGGTTGTGTGCTTCATCAACAACCAATGTTGTGACAATAGTTGGAGTGCCGTCGCCTTTGTTTTCAGCCGCATCCTTCATGACCAGTTCAGCGAGTAGCGAAGGCAACATCTCGCGACTCCCGGCATTAACATCGCCCAGCTGTACAACTGCCATGACATTATCGTTAAGAATAGAAGCGATACTGGCGTGTTCGCTATTGTCGAATAGCTTTTCAAGGTCTCCAACAACACCCTTTGCGCGAGGCAATAGCGGCTGTACGAACTCAAAATTCATACCACTCTCCGCCGCTCGTGACGCTTCGAGCACAAGCCAGAAGTAGAACTCATAAAGCCTACTTGGCTTGGATCTAAAGGCGATCTCTTCCAGGTCGGCCTCGGTGTCTACAAATGCGTGACTCTTGCCAGCCCTAAGACCAGTCGCGTAGTAGAAACAGTTATTCTTCGTATGGTAAGCGAGTTCATCGATGCCACTGAGTTCATCGGCGCAGTAGTTACGTAGGGTATAGAAGAGAGTCGTCCGCCTATCGGCGATCGACTTCCGCAGCTCTATTATGAATTGCTCAATCGCTTCATTCTTCCAACGCCGGAATGCTCGCCTCACTACTGGCATTTGCGTCTTTTGAGTAGCCCTAAGTATTGTTCCCCAACTGTCCTCGTCAAGCTCGCTGAGATCAAGCGGTATTCGATCACGACCGACATTAACCTTCCTCCGTGTGTCAAGATGGTATACCGCCTTTTCCCGTATCGGAACGATAGCATCACCGCCATACTCGTTGTTGAGATCGAAGATGATGATTCGTGCGCTGCTCGATCTCTTTGGAATTAGCTCAGTGTACTTGTGCAGTATGCTTGCGAGCGTATTTGACTTACCACTTCCGGTGTTCCCAAACACGCCAATATGGCTGGCCATGAGTTTGCCAGCATCGAGGAAGACGCTGTTTGTCTCGTCGAACAAACTCTTGCCGATACACATAGTCGTAGCTCCATGTGTGGAGTACAGCATCGCGAGTTCCTCTCCATCGAGAGTTTCGATTGTCGCCCCAACGATAGGCAGGCATCTCAATCCTCCCTTGAACTCGCCATTGCTAATGTGTCCGCGCACTTCCAGATCGACAGCAAAGGCACCAGTGGGGGCCGACTGCTCTACCCGCGTTATCTCGCTTTTCTTGTCGAACTCCGCTTCATGTTCGCCAACAATTTGACAGATAACTGTATCGAGCCCGACACCAGTCTTGACAAATGAGTTTATCCGGGGCGAGGCAATTGGTTTGCCGGCCTCTACCAGGAATGGCTGCATTCGTTCGTAGAAGGCAGCCGAGACCCGTACGCCGTCAACACGTGTTATGCGTCCTACGTTCATAAGTTCATCGCCTTCTCGAATATCGCTGCAAGGGTTTTCGTCGTATCGCAAGGCTTCCCGTCTTCTCCCAGTTCTCCTGGCGGGATCACGATGGCCCTTTCGGCAAGCCATTCCGGTATAATCGTATCCGCACTGTATTGCGGGAAAACCACGGTCAACCCACTGTCAATGGCGCTATTGATCACGCTGTTCACATGTTCGTCTGCCCAGGAGTATCCGATGACGAAGAGCGTGGCGTTCTTGCGTAGCAGCTCGCTCTTCATGGCGAACAGCGTCTCGTAGAACTCGGATATAATGCTGCCAAGCTTGTCTTGCCCGGGAAAGACGATGCCATCGCTGGCAAGCTGTCGGTCAGCACCAACCGAACCATGCAGCTTGTAGACGGCGAAGGTGGGCAAGAATGATCTGGTCTGGGTGTCGTAGCCTACGACATTGAAGGGCAGAAACGATTTCGTGTCGCGCTTTAGCACGTAGTTGAAGTAGCCGCTTGTTTCCAGGACCTCCTCGACAATGCGGTCGTAGTTCAAGGTGAACACATTTACGCGCTTGCTCTCATGGTGGCGGTTCTCAGCCCTGCTAACTGCCCGATGAGTCGCAGAGAGCAGCCTGCGGAGATTCACGATCGACTGATTTTCTAATGAGTAGGTCTTGCTGTTGAACTCATTGATAAAGGTATCGAACACTTTCTGGCGGATAGCATCGTCATCGCAGCCTTGCAGGGCCTCTTCGATGCCGTCCTCGGAAAGACCAAGCTCGTGCATCCTGTCGATCGTGTCGCGGAACTGTGCGAAGAACGGGAACGCCCTCCCATTGACACCGGCGCCAAATAGAAAACTAATATTGCAGGAGCCAAGCACCCTATGCAGTAGGGCGACAAGCTCTTCTTCAGGGGATTCTTCATCGTTCGCATGAACGAGTGTTTCTGCCGCCATCTAGATTCCCTTCTCGGCAGCCTCGAGCTGCCGTAGTTCGCGCTGTCTTGCCTTGAGTTGCGCGAACAGCTCGTTCTTTCGGTTGATCTGCCTCGCCTTCCTGCATGCCGCGTCAAGCTTCGCTATCTCTTCCTCCAAGTCAGCCCTCCGCTTTGCGTGGTCGACGCGGGCGTCCACGTCGGTGCCGTTGGCATCGCCGAAGATGACCTGCGAACAGATGGAGTCCCATGCGGTGTCGAGGTTCTTGCCTGCGAGGTCGAGGGTGTCGATCGATACCGACGACTGCATGCCCTTGCGGAGCACGTAGGTCACGCCGCCCGGCTCGGTATGGAAGACGAGCTTGTGCGGATTCGCGCTGGCTATGGCCTCGATGGCCCGCATCGGCTGTTCGTCACCCTTGAGGCGCACGTCGAGCACCATGATCTCGTGCACGGTCGCGCCGTCGTCGAGGTTCGCAGTCGAAGGCTTGATGCTGTTGGCGATGGTGATGGACTCTATGTGGTGCACGAACTCGTCGCGCGTCCTCGCGTCCAGTTTGAGGTTCCGGTAGAACGCCTCCTTGGGCAGGCGGCGTCCCACCTCGGTCGTACTCGGCAGCCCTAGCATTGCCTCACCGCCAGGAAGCACACGAGCTCGAAGTCGTCCAGCCCCTCCACGTCGTTCTCCAGGAAGCTCGTCGTACCGCCGGCGAAGAAGCTGTCGATGTCGCTCTCGGCCTTGGCCTCGATAATGGAGCCAACGGCGTCCTTGAGCAGGCGTGCCTGCCTCCGCATGTCGCGTCCGTTCTTGGTCTCGCGGTTGAACGCCTTGCAGAGCGCGGCGTCGGGCTCGCTCTTGCCACGGCAGAGCAGGCGCATGGCGTCGAGCGCGTCCTTAGGATCCAGGTGCCCGTGAAGCACCTCGCCATCGTCCTTCACGTACACGAGGTAGAACGGGTGCAGGTGGTTCCTGCCCTGGATGTTCACACCGGGGTTCACGTTCCTCAGCACGAAGATCACGCCCGGCTCGTCGCCCGCCACCACGGCGTGGATGCCGCTCGGCAGCCGGTCGACCTCTGGGTTGGCCTTGTAGTAAACCACTAGGTCCATGCGGAAGTCGTTGAGGCCCAGGTCGGTGATCGACACGCCGCCGCTCACGTCCTCCAGGTCGATGACCTCCTCCTGCATCTGGCGGAGCTGACGCTCGCGGTACTCCAGATCGCCCTTCTCCTCCTCGTTGATGTAGTCGTCGTCGCCCGTGGAGGTCATCACGGTTATGCGCATGCGTTCCTCTACACGCGCCTTGAGCTTGATGTACTCGTCCAGCTCAATGTCCGGCCAGTAGTTCACCAGCTGGATCACGTCGTTCTTCGAGCCGATGCGGTCGATGCGGCCGAAGCGCTGCACGATGCGCACGGGGTTCCAGTGGATGTCGTAGTTGATCAGGTAGTCGCAGTCCTGCAGGTTCTGGCCCTCGGATATGCAGTCGGTCGCAATCAGGATGTCGATGTCGTGTCCCTCGAGCTGCTTGGCTACAACGGCGCGCTCCTTCGACACAGGCGAGAAGCACGCGAGGATGGAGCCCATGTCGGCCGGAATCTGCTTGATGGTGCTGCTGCCCGGCCTCGTGCCGGTCACGACCGCCGTCTCCAGCCCGAGCTCCCGCTTGGCGAACGCGCTCACATGCTCGTACAGGTACTCGGCGGTGTCGGCGAACGCGGTGAAGATCATCACCTTCTTGTTGCCGGGGTTTATCGGCGCCTCGACCTTGCCACGCAGCTGGTCGCAGAGCTCCACGAGCTTGGCGTCGTGCGCCGGGTCGATGTCCTTGATCATGCTCAGCAGCACGTTGATGGTCTCTACGTCGGCCGCGATGTCGCGCTCCCAGCTCAGCCAGTCCATGTCCTCGAGGTCTATCTTGGTCTTGCCTCCAACCTCGAAGAACATCTCCTCGTCGTCCAGATCGAAGTCGAACTGTGAGCTCGTGTCCTCGACGACGATGCGCTGGCTGCGGTTCACCTTGTAGGCGTCTATCACCTCGAGCGTCGCGGACATGTAGCCGAGGATGCGCTCGAGCGTCATACGGAACGACCATACCGAGCTCTCGAGGCGCTTGAGCAGGTTGGCGTTCATGAGCTTGCGCAGGCCCGTCTCGCGGCCCGCCATGGTCAGGTTGCCGCCGTTCTCGCCGGCGTACTTGCTCACCTTCGACTGGTGCAGGTACTGAGACGGGATGTAGATCGCCAGGCTCAGGTCCTCCAGCTCCTCGTAGATCTCGTGGTAGCTGATGGCGCCCGGCATCGTCGAGAGGTGCGGGCGCTTGGATATCGGCTTGTTGCGCCTCGGGAACGGTCCGAGCGCCTGCATGTCGTAGTGGCGCTGGATGTGCTTGCGAGAACGTGCCACGGTCACCTGGTCAAGTACCTCGAAGAACTCGAAGTCCAGCATCCGCGTGAGCGCCAGCGTGGTGCGCTGGTCAGGCGGCAGCTTGCTCCACCGCGTGAACACCACCTGGGCGTTGCGGAACACGGTCTCGATGTCGTTGTCGAGCCGCAGCCGCCCCTCCCACTTGGAGCCGTCGCCCGCGTACGCCAAGGCGAGCTGATTTCTCAGGTCGCGGAAGCGGTTGTTCACCGGGGTGGCCGACAGCATTAGCACCTTCGTCCTCACGCCCTCCTGTATCACGCGAGCGAGCAGACGCTGATAGCGGTTCTCCCTGTCGTCATTCTTCGAGGCCGTGTCCGCCCCGTTACGGAAGTTGTGGCTCTCGTCGATCACGACCAGGTCGTACGCGCCCCAGTTGATGCGGTCTAGCGGTATTCCAGTCTCGCTCATGCCCCGGTCGCGCGACATGTCGGTGTGGTAGAGCACATCGTAGCGCAGCCGGTCTGCGGCGATAGGGTTGTTCACCAGATTCTGGTTGTAGGTGAGCCAGTTGTCCTTAAGCTTCTTGGGACAGAGCACCAGCACGTTACGGTTGCGGCTCTCGTAGTACTTGATAACCGCTAGTGCCGTGAACGTCTTGCCCAAGCCCACAGAGTCGGCCAGGATGCAGCCGTCGTAGGTCTCGAGCTTGTTGATGATGGCGAGCGCAGCGTCGCGCTGAAAGTCGTAGAGCTTGCCCCAGATGGCTGACTGCTGGAATCCCGTGCCCTCGTTGGGCAGCACGTCGTCCGATATGTCGTCCAGGAACTCATTGAAAATGCGGTAGAGCGCTGCATAGTAGACCAGCTCCGGTGCGTTCTCGGCGTACATGGTCGATATCGAGTCGATGACCGCGTCGGTGACGTCCTGCAGCTGTCCTGACTCCCACGCCTCGTCGAAGTTGCGCAGGCACTCACGCGACTGGCTCGCGTCCAGCCGCATGGTCGTCGAGAACCCCGACTCGCCGCGCTCGGTACCGAGCTTGCTGGTAGTGAACTCGTCAAACGGAAGGTAGGCGATGTCGTCCTCCGGCTTTCGTACCTCCAAGAAGGAGTCCATGTGGCCGTCGTTGGAGAAGGACTTGAAACGCGCCTTACGTCGTATCCAGTCGGCACACTCGGAGGCCACCGCCTTCTGCGTCAACTCGTTGCGCAGTTTGATCTCGAACTGCGTACCGAAGAGGCCTTGCTCACGAGAGAGACGCGGGATGTAGAACTCCCGCTTCTCGCGCTTGGGACGAGTTGTAGTGAACGCATCGGAGGTGAAGATGAAGCGGAACTCCTCAAGGCCCTCTAGCTGTTCGGCCAGCTCCCGGTAGGCGTACATAGAGAAGACCGAAGCGGCAACGGAGAGACGGTCACCCATCTCGATCCGCGCCACAAGATCGTCCTTAACAATTCGTGATCGATTATTGAAATAGGCTGGTTCCATAACTACCCTAAACCGGTCAGTATGCCATACGCGAGTTTACGATTAGCGCCAGAATATCTCGCCCTGCGCGACCCCACACCCTCTTCGAATGCGCGACACGGATTCCCGGAGGCGTTAGCCTTGTCGCTATTGGGCGCCTCCATCGAAGAATCGCTGACATCCCCGTGTTCTCGCTATCTCTGCCCATCAGGAACGCCCCCCACTCAACTCCATCCAGGAACTTGCCGACGCCTACCCTACCGCAACAGCGACTCCCCTTCCCACCTTTAACGTCCTCTCATTAAAACGTTACCTTCCACGGTTCCTCATGTAGTGCAAGTTACGTGCCATGAAAAACGCCGTCGCCAGAAGGACTTGCCCCAATGCCACGTAAAGGCATGACATTAGGAGTTCCACAGCATGCGGTCGTCAGCCGCTACTCCCACTCGATGGTGGCGGGGGGCTTGCTGGTCACGTCCAGCACCACG
>NZ_JAUMUL010000002.1:0-11387 GCF_030530635.1 Actinomyces sp. | reverse complement strand
CGGTTGACCTCGGGGACGGCGTTGGTGATGCGCGTGGAGATGCGGGCCAGCACGTCGTAGGGCAGCCGCGTCCAGTCCGCCGTCATCGCGTCCTCACTGCTCACCGGCCGCAGCACCACCGGATGCCCGTAGGTGCGCCCGTCGCCCTGCACACCCACCGACCGCACACCGGCCAGCAGCACCACCGGGCACTGCCAGATCTCCTCATCCAACCCGGCCGCCGTCAGCTCCTCGCGGGCGATGCCGTCCGCGGCCCGCAGGATCCGCAGGTTCTCCGCCGTCACCTCACCAATCACACGAATGCCCAGACCCGGCCCGGGGAAGGGCTGGCGGGCCACGATCCCCTCGGGCACGCCCAACTCCCGCCCGATCGCACGCACCTCGTCCTTGAACAGCGCTCGCAGCGGCTCGATCAGCTCGAAGTCCAGATCCTCGGGCAGCCCGCCCACATTGTGGTGGCTCTTGATGTTGGCGGCGCCCTCCCCGCCGCCGGATTCCACCACGTCCGGGTACAGCGTGCCCTGAACCAGGAACTTGATCTCACCGCCGGCGGCGCCGACCTGCGCGATCACGCGCCGCTGGGCGGCCTCGAAGGAGCGGATGAACTCCCGGCCGATGATCTTGCGCTTGGCCTCGGGCTCGGTGACGCCCGCGAGCGCGGTCAGGAAGCGCTCGGACTCGTCCACGGTGATCACGCGGATGCCCATGCCCCGGGCGTAGTCACGCTCCACCTGCTCGCGCTCGCCGGCGCGCAGCAGGCCGTGGTCGACGAAGATGCAGGTCAGCTGGTCCCCGATGGCCCGGTGCACCAGGGCCGCCGCCACGGAGGAGTCGACGCCGCCGGACAGGCCGCAGATGACGTGGGCATCACCCACCCGCTCGCGGATGCGCTCGACCTGCTCTTCGATGATATTGCCCGGCGTCCAGGTGGCGGGGATGACGGCGCCGTCGTGGAGGAAGTTGGCCAGTGCCCGCTGACCGAACTGCGAGTGCATGACCTCGGGGTGCCACTGCAGCCCGTACAGGCGCCGGGCGGGGTCCTCGAAGGCGGCCACCGGCGTCTGCTCGGTGGAGGCGGTGACGGTGAATCCGGCCGGAGCTGCCTGCACGGCGTCGCCGTGGCTCATCCACACCGCCTGCCGGGCGGGCGTGCCGGCGAACAGGCGGGAGTCGGGGACGACGTCGGCCTCGGTATGCCCGTACTCGCGGGTGCCGGTGCGCCCGACGGTGCCGCCGAGCGCCTGCGCCATCACCTGGAAGCCGTAGCAGATGCCCAGCACCGGCACACCCGCGTCGAACAGGATCGGATCAACCCCGGGGGCGCCGTCGGCGTACACGGAGGCGGGCCCGCCGGACAGGATAATGGCGGCCGGCTGCTTGGCGAGCATGTCCGCCACCGGCATGCTGTGGGGCACGATCTCGGAGTACACGCTCGCCTCACGCACACGGCGGGCGATCAGCTGGGCGTACTGGGCGCCGAAGTCCACCACGAGGACGGGGCCGATCCGGCCCTCCTCTCCGGTGGCACCATGGGGAGATGTCGTCACCGGCACAGGATAGCGGGATCCGCCGGTGCGACGACGGCGGCGTCCGCGGTCGCCGCCCGCCTCCTGTGGGCCCGTTGGCCGCACGCCAGAGACGCCAGCCCCGGCTCACACCAGCAGGTAGGCCGCGGAAAGGACCGTCAGCACCGTGACCAGCGGGTCGAATACCCGATTGTCCATGTGCCCGGCCAGCCGGCGTCCGCCCAGCGCCGCAACCACCACCACCGGCACCAGCGCCAGATCCAGCCACAGCGTGTCCGGGCGGATGATGCCCAAACCGATCGAGAAGGGCAGCTTGACCAGGTTGACGATGAAGTAGAACCAGGCGGTCGTCCCCAGGAAAGTGGCCACTGAGAAGCGGGACGCCAGGAAGTACATGCTGGTGACCGGCCCACCGGCATTGGCGGCCATCGTGGTGAAGCCGGCCAAGGTGCCATAAATGGCACGGCCCGCCCGCCCCTGGATCCGCGGTGGCCGGGGCAGGCGCATGAGCGCCAACGTGATGGCGATCAGGGCGATCAGCAGCACGCCGATGAACCGCTTGGTGACCTCGTCGGAGGCCAGGCGCAGGAACACAGCCCCGAGCACAACGCCGGCCAACACGCCCGGCACGAGCCGTCGCAGCGTACCCCAGTCGGCGTCCCGCCGGTACATGACGATAGCGAGTACGTCGCCCACCAGCAGCAGCACCAGCATGGTGCCGGTGGACTCCTTGGCGGGAAGCACCGTGGCGAACAGGGCAACGGCGAGCGTGGCCGCGCCGGGCAGGGCGGTCTTGGCCACACCGATGGCGGCGGCGGCGATGATGAGGGTGAAACATGTCGCAGTGGACAGCATTGTCAGCACAAATGCATCCTAAGGGATATGTGCCCCGACGGACGGGGCCCATGGTCGCAACCCGGGACGCAGATGCCCGGCGCGCAGCCCCTCCCGGCAGGAAGGCGATTGATGGCGTCCGCTGAACACACCCCGGCGCAATGGCGCCTGCGCATACTGCTCCTCAGCTCCGCACTCGCCTCAGGCGCCGCCTGGGGCGCGATCGGCGTGTCACTGGCGAGCGACGCCGACGCTCGTCCCGCATTGACCGCCCATGGCGGCATCGGCGTCGTTTCACTGCCGACAGTCCTGTTGACGCTGTCTGCCCTGCCGCTGGGATCCCTGATAGGGGCACCCGTCCTCGACTTCGTCTCCCACACCTGCGGGCGCCGTCCGGCGATGCTCGCGGGCTCAGCCCTGACCGTGCTCGGCTGCCTGATCGCCACCGTGGAAGGGCCGCTTCTGCGTACGATCGGGATCGGAGTGGTCGGCCTGGGCATGGGCGGGTATGCGATCGTCGTTCCCAAGCTCGCCCACGAACTGGCCGAGCACGGGCATCGTCGGCTGATGCCGCGAGTGCGTGCCACCGCCCCCGCCGGAGCCGCCCTGGCGGTCCTGGCCGGCGCACTGGGTGCACTGGCGTCCCCGAGTCGGGCAGTGATCTGTGCCTGGACGATCCCTCTGCTCGTAGCGATGACTTCACTGCTGCTCGCACTGAGCCTGCCGGAGACGCCCCACTGGTTTGCGGCCCAGGGCCGGGTCGAGACCGCCTACGCCGCACTGCGCCGCATGGTGGGCGAGCTGGAGGCGGGAGTCGGCATCGATTGGGTGATGATGGACGCCGGGACGCGGGGAGAGCAGCATCCGCTCGGTCGCGGCGACCTGTCAATCTCCCGGGTGCGCCACACGGTGATCGCCGGCCTGCTGTTCGAGCTTGTCCAGGCACTGCCACTGGGGTTGGCGGCACTGTGTCTGGGTCCGGCTCTGCTGGTGCAAGCCGCCGAGGTCACGAGTGGCACCCCGATGGCGGCACCGCCCATCGGCGCCACCGTGGCGCTGGCATCGGCCTGGGTGGCCATTGCCCTGCTCGGCGCCCGGCGGCACGGTGATCGCCTCGCCTACGCCTGGATTCTTGGCGGCACCGGACTGTCCGCCTGCGGCATCACGCTGCTCGCCTTAAGCGGTAGAGCCCACGGAGCCGGTCTGGTGGTTCTGCTCATCGTGGTGAATGCGCTACTGGTGGCCGGACAGTTCACGGCCGTGGTGCCCGCCTGCACCGGCGGAATTGATCCGCTCGTCCCACCGTGGCTGCTGCGCTCGCAACGGCGCGCCACGGCGATGATCCGGCCGTTGGTGCAGCTGGTTGCTGTGATCGGCCCGACGCTACTGCTTGCGCTGGCGCCCCGCCCCGCGGTGGCCCTCGGCGCGGTGCTCGGATGCCAGATGGGCAGTCTGCTAGTGGCGGTGTCGGCGTTGCCGCGGGCCTTAGCGGCTCTGCATTGACGGGCCCCAACCACTCGCGGCCGCGCCGGAGCCTCACGCCGAAGGCAGCAAGAAGCGCCGGCCCGAAGGGGTCGGCGCTCGGTTTCCGGCTCACGCTTACGGGGAGCACGGCACGCTCCCGTCTGCCGGGCTGCGCGGCCCACGTTGCCCGCGCAGCTCAGGAAAGCGTCCTTCGGCGCTTACCGGTGCGCGCGGGCGTCAGGCGGCCGGAATGTTGACGCCACTGCAGACATTCACCAAAGCGGCCATAACGGCGAGCAGGCCGGAGGCGATGAGCAGCGGCGCAGAGGCGAGGGCGACGCCGACGACGGTCATCACCAACAGCACCGCGGCGACGACTAGCATCCCGATCTGGAATGTGAGCAGTTCGTCGGCCTTGACCTCATCCTGGGCCGAGGTGGAGACCTGCGGGGTGGAGACGGCGACGGCGTCGATGACGGGGGTGTCCATTGCGGTTGTCCTTCCGGTTCCAGTGCGGAACCGGTCGGGCGGCCCGCACAGCGGTGTGCCCGACCTGGCGGTCGGCACCGGCCTGGCCGGCCGGCACCCCGAACACTAGAAACCATCCCATCGATTTGTAAATACAAATCACTGATAGGCGCATCACGCTCCCCGCGCCGCTGCGCCATCCGCCCCGCCCCGGCGACATTCCGTCCCCGCCGGCAGGGACCGCAACCTATCCTGGGCCGGTGGGCCACCTCGCCACCCCATTAAGGAGGCGCCGTGTCATTCAACTCCCGTCCGACGTCGACCCACGCCACCCAGCAGGACGTCGCGGATGCGGCCGGAGTCTCCCGCGGCCTGGTCTCATTGGCACTCAAGGGCGAGGGGCGCATGTCTGCACAGACACGCCGCCGCATCCTGGATGCCGCCACCCGGCTCGACTACCACACCAACGCCGCGGCGGCGGAGCTGGCCGCCCGTCACTCCACCCGTCTCGCAGTGGTGGTGCCCTACCTGGACAACCCCTTCTTCGATCTCCTGCTGCGCGCCCTGCGCCGTCGCGCCAAGGAAGCCGGCTACACGCTGGTCGCCCTGGTCTCAGACCTTGCCGACGACCTGGAGAGCTCGACGATCGACGACGTGCTGTCACTGCGTCCTGCCGGGCTCATCCTTCCGGGGACCTCCATGACGTCCGAAGAACTGCAAAACCTGGGGCGCCGAGTCCGCCTGTGCGTGATCGACCGCACCCTGCCCGAGTCGGCCGGAATCGCGACGGTTCGATTGGATGAAATGGACGCCGCACGACTGACCGTTGCGCACCTGACCTCCCACGGATACACCCGCCTGGCCTTCTTGTCTCCGGCCACCCGACTGCGGGAGGCCATCCTGAGTGAGCGGATTGAGCAGTGCCGTTGCGCTGCCGCGAGCGCCGGGATCGACTTCATCGAGGTCGACGCCGACGCCGGCATCAGGTCAGGCATCACACGGGCCATGGACGCCGGGAGGGGGCCACTGGGGCTGATCGCCTACAACGACCTGCTGGCGATCGACGCCGTCGCCGCTGGACTCGGCCTGGGGCTGGGCATCCCCCAGCAGTTGGGCATCTCCTCCTACGACAACACCTCCCTGGCCGAGCGTGCCGAACTGAGCATCACCAGCATCGACCAGCGTCCGCGGATGCTGGCTGCCGGCGCCGTTGAGGCGCTACTGACACCGGGCGACATTTCCGGCTTCCACCGGGTGGTCCCCGCGCGCCTTATCGAGCGCGCCTCCACCGCCCGGAGCCCGGACCCGCTTGTATGACGCTGAGACCAGTGCGTCGGACTCGGCACGCAGAAGCGGAGAGGGGTGCTGCGCCCACACGCCCCCAATCCACCTCTTGACAGGACAAATTAGCGCCGCATACACTGCTCGCACGTCATTGCTGACGCGTGTTATCACAGTGTCCGCCCTGCTCGCTCGCCGCAATACTGACCATGGTGGTCGGTGAAGGAGTCACCAATGAGCACAAAACGCAAAATCGGAGTCGGAGTCATATCCCTGGGCTGGATGGGCCGCCTGCACGCCCGCAGCTACCGCGCCCTGTCCGAGCGCTTCCCCGAGCTGGGCGTCGAGGCCCGCCTCGTCGCCGCCGCCGACCCGATCGACGAGGCCCGCCGGGACGCCGTCGAGAACCTCGGCTTCGAACGCGCCTACGCCGACTACCGCGAGCTGCTGGCCGACCCGGAGGTCGAGGTCGTCTCCATCGCCTCCCCCAACTACCTCCACCAGGAGATCGCCCTGGCCGCCGCGGCGGCCGGCAAGCCCTTCTGGATCGAGAAGCCCATGGGCACCTCAGCCGAGCAGTCGGAGAACATCGCCCGCGCCGCCGAGGCCGCAGGCCTGGTCACCTGCGTCGGCTTCAACTACCGGCACGTGCCGGCGATTGAGTACATGCGTGAACTCATCCGCGCCGGGAAGCTCGGCCGCATCACCAACGCCCGCGTCTGGTTCATCGCCGATTACAACTCCTCACCCCGCAGCCCCCTGACCTGGCGGGCCTCCCGGGAGAAGGCCGGGGCCGGCGTCGTCCCCGACCTGATGAGCCACGGGGCGGACCTGGCCCAGTACCTGATCGGCCGCATCGACTCGGTGACCGCCCTGACCGACACCTTCATCAAGGAGCGCCCGATCCCCACCAAGATGGGCATCGGCCACTCCGGCTTCGAGATCGGCGACGAGGTCGGCCAGGTGGGCAACGAGGATTACGTGTGCATGCTGGTCCGCTTCGACGGCGGCGCCGTAGCCACCATGGAGTCCTCGCGCGTAAGCGTGGGGCCGCGCGCCGAGTACGTGGTGGAGGTCTACGGCACCGAGGGCTCGGCCCGTTGGAACTTCGAACGGCTCAATGAGCTTGAGGTCTGCCTGGGCGTCGACGGCGGCCCCACTCACGGCTACCGCCGCGCCATGGCCGGCCCCGCCTGGGGCGAATGGCACCGCTACCAGCCCGCGATCGGCACGTCGATGGGCTTCGACGACCTGAAGTCCATTGAGGCCGCACAGTTCATCCGCTCCGTCCTGACCGGAGAGCAGCACGCCCCCTCAGCCGCCGACGCCTGGTGCGCAGCCGAGGTCGACGCCGCCGTCGTCGCCTCAGCCGCCGACGGGCAGTGGCACACGGTCACCCGCGTCGAGGGCCGCACCACCTTCGACGCCTGACCCCACCGACCACCAATCACAGTCACAACACATCCGCCTCAACCACATCAAAGGAGATAAGTCATGAGCTTCCGCCTCGACCCCGCCACCGCCATCAACGACCCGCACGGGATCACCTGGGGCATGCACCCCATCGCCTGGCGCAACGACGACATCAAGGAGGTCGGCGCCTTCAACACCTTGGAGGACATGCTCCTGGACCTGGCGGACCTGGGCTACCACGGCACCGAGGTGGCCGGCTGGTTCCCGGCCAAGGAGGTCGCCAAAGAGCGCACCGACGCCCGCGGCATCGCCATCGTCGCCCAGTGGTTCTCCTCCTTCATCGTGCGCGACGGCGTGGACGCCGTCATCCCGGAGTTCACCGCCACCTGCGAGTACCTGCAGTTCCTGGGGGCCACCCGCGTGGTCGTCTCCGAGCAGACCGGCTCCGTGCAGGGCAAGCGCGACGTATGCATCTTCACCGACAAGCCGGTGCTCACCGAGGAGGAGTGGCCGGTGCTGGCCGCGGGTCTGAACCGTCTGGGCGAGATCGCCGAGGAGCACGGACTCACCCTGGTTTACCACCACCACCTGGGCACCGTGGTGCAGACCAAGGCCGAGACCATCAAGCTCATGGAGCTGACAGACCCGGACAAGGTCTCCCTCCTGTTCGACACCGGCCACGCCTTCGTCGGCGACGGCGACGTCATGGGCCTGCTTGAAGCCACCATCGACCGCGTGGCACACGTACACTTCAAGGACGTGCGCCCGGAGAAACTGGAGGAGTCCAAGCGGCTGGAGCGGTCCTTCCTGGATTCCTTCCTGGCCGGCATGTTCACCGTTCCCGGTGACGGCATGATCGACTACACCGAGCCCTACAAGTTCCTGATCGATCACGGCTACCGGGACTGGATCCTGGTGGAGGCCGAGCAGGACCCGGCCATTGCCAACCCGCACGAGTACGGGGCCAAGGCCCGGGCCTATATCGAGTCGACGCTGTTCACTATCTGACCCCGCACTGTTCGGTATTTGACCCCGCTCCTCACCGGGTCCGTGGCCCGTATCACGGGCCACGGTCCCGACACCACCCGCAGGAGTGAGCCCCGGGAAAAGACTTGACCAGCCCAGGCGTATGACCTACGCTACATAAACCCTGTACGAACTTGGCACACACAACTTGGCACGACCAAGGGGATGAATTCTCCATGTCCGCGAGTCCATTATCTCCCCAGCCACTTCGAACCCGGGCCGGCATAATTCTCCCGACGCCGGCGTACTTCACATCCGCCACCCCATCCCCTATGCATGCAGCAGACCCCGCTTCCGGGGCAACCCCCGCGACCTTAGGCGGCGGCCCGCCCACTACGGCACACAGAAGTGCTGCACCAAATGGGTCGACGCCTGGCACCAGTACTGAGACGTTGTCATCATGATTCACGGATTCTTCACCGACGTCTCCCGTTGGAACCGCGACACCACGGACTTCATCAGGAATGACGCCCTCCTCATCGCCTATTGCGCCGCAGTATGGATCGTTCTGGTACGGCTCGCCATGGGGCACCTGCTTGATGCAATGACACATTCCCCGTTGCGCATGGCGGCATTGTGGTGCATGGCAGGATACTCCGCCTGGCTGGCGCTGCCCGTAGTTCAGATCTTCACACCCTGGGAGTCAGTGCGACGCCTGTTGCGCACCGCGATCCATGGCGTCACCATGCTGGCCGGCGCCGGCAGCCTGGGGTTCCTCGGCGGCGTTTGGTCCATAACGCGAGCGCCTGCGCTCGCCCAGGACTACTTCTGGGAGATCACATTCCCCGGAGGCGCCCTCATCCTACTGGGACTCGTTGGACTGGTCTTTACATCTGCCGCTCTGCGGCACAGCCACAACAACATCCCTGTGGATCAACCCGCCTCCGGGGAACGCACAGACTGAAGTCTTCCCGCATCGGCCTCACAGGCTCATATCCACTACCGCACGCCCCTGGATCTGGCGGTTGCGCAGGGCCTCGTAGCCGGCACCCGCCTCCTCAAGCGAGAAGCGACGGGAGACAACATCCCGGTAGTTGATGACGCCGCGGGCGGCCAGGTCGACCACGGCCGGCAGGTCCTGGCGGGTGCGGGCACCATAGGAGCCGAGGATCCGCTGCGAGCGGCGCACGGTGCGGTTGATCTCCACCTCGGCGGTCTGCACGCCGGCACCCAGGCCGATCGGGACCATGCGGCCGCCGTCGGCCAGCACGTCCAGGGCAGTCTTCCAGGTGGCGGGGATGCCGAGCGCCTCGAAGGCGACGTCGACACCCCTACCGCCGGTCAGCTTCAGGACCTCCTCGCGGGCGTCCTGGGTTACGGAGTTGACCACCGCGGTGGCGCCGTAACCGGGCATGGGGGCGAGCTTGTCGTCAGAGACGTCAATGGCGATGACCTGACTGGCACCGAAGGCGCGCGCCACCTGGACGATGTTGGTACCCACCCCACCGGTGGCGACCACGGCGACGGTCTCCCCGAAACGCAGGTCGGCGCCACGGCGCACAGCCCCGTAGCCGGTCATGGCGGCGCAGCCGAGGATGGCGCCTGACACCAGGTCGAGCGCGTCGGGCACGGGGGCCACGGAGGTGGCGGGGATGACCGCATACTCGGCCAGGCCACCCATGGAGTACATGTAGATGGGGTCGCCCTCGAGTGTGGCCAAGCGGGTGGTGCCGTCGTACAGGACACCCTTCAGACGGTTCAGGTCGAAGAAGGGGCCACACAGTTCGTCATGCCCGGAGGCACAGGCCTCGCACTGCCCGCAGGGCATGAGGAAGCCGCCGGCGACGTTCTGGCCTACCGTCAGGCCGGCGTGCTCATTACCGGGGCCGACCTCGACTATGGTGCCGGTGACCTCATGGCCGAGGACCGCCGGAAGCGGGAAGGCGATGGCGCCGCCGATCACATGCAGGTCGGAATGGCACAGGCCGCAGGCGGCGACCTTGATCAGGACCTCTCCGGATTTGGGATGCGGGGTACGGATGGTCTCGATCTCAAGGCCGATCTCGGGGTCGCGCAGCACGGCGGCGCGCATGGTTTCGGGGATGTCGGTGTTCTGGACTGCTTCGTTGCTCGTCATGTGAGTGTCTCTCCTGAGGGGGGCGCGACGATCGCACCCTGGCGCGTGGCCTGGGTGCAGCCTAACACATTCAGCATGATTTGTCCTGACAAACTGTGTCAATCTGCTTCCACCCCGGACGCCGGAGCATCCAGCCGCCACCCATCCCGCCCGCCGGATGGACTAGAGTCCTCCCGTCCATATCCGCGATGACGCCGAAAGGAGGGAGTCCCCATGGCCACCACCGGCCACGACGTCACCCAGTCCGACGTCGCCGCCGCCGCGGGAGTCTCACGCAGCCTCGTCTCCCTCGCACTGAGCGGATCGCCGAAGGTCGCCGATGACACACGTGCGCACATCATGCAAGTAGCCGCGTCTCTCGGCTACCGAATCAATACCGCCGCCTCCGCACTGGCACGCCGGCGTTCCACCACGATTGGCCTGGTACTGCCCAACCTTCGCAACGCCTTCTTCGAGGAGGTCTCCCGTTCACTTGGCGACGCCGCCGCCGCACACGGACTGACGGTGTTCGTCACGGTCGGCGCCGAGGATCAGGACCGGCTGCGGCGGGCTATCGACTCCCTCTTGGGCGTCCGTGTACTCGGTTTGATTCTCGTATCCCCGTGGCTGACCGATGCGCAACTGGTCGCATTGGGCGAGGAGGCCCCCACCTGTCTGATCGGCCGGCGCCCACCCGGCGGCCACGTCGATGCCGTCCACATCAATGAGCGGCACGCCGCCGAGCAGATCGTCTCCCACCTTGACTCGCGGGGGGTCAAGTCCCTGGGGTATGTGGCCCCGCTGGTCGGCGACGACGCCTCCCGCCTCACCCGCGAGGAGTCCCTGACCCAGGCCGCCCACCAAGCCGGCCTCGACCTGGTCACAGAAGAGGCCGGTGCCGACGACGCCGGCGCCGCCATTCGCCGCCTCTTGAATGCCGGCGCCCCCCGGATGGGCCTGATCGCCCACAACGACATGCTTGCCATTGACGCCGTAGCCGTGCTGCGGGAACTCGGTTCCGGCGGCGCCGAACCCGTCCCCCTGGCCTCCTACGACAACACCTATCTGGCCCGACGCAGCGAATTCGCACTCACCAGTCTGAATCAGCCCGATCGGGAAATGGCCGAGGCGGCGGTACGACTCGTTCTCGAGCGCGCCGACTCCCTCACCAGACATCCCGACTCACCGCCTCCCCCACAAGACATCCACACCGAGGGACGGCTGGTAATACGCGCCTCTTCGACGGTTTAGCCACCGCCACCGGCCCCGTTACCTTGTTTGTGGTCGCCGGTGAAGGAGTGCCGGTGGCTGGGCCAGCC
>NZ_JAUMUL010000029.1:17605-40183 GCF_030530635.1 Actinomyces sp. | reverse complement strand
ACCCAGATCGGTAGAAGTTACATACCCAGATCGGTAGAAGTTGCACCTACCGCTGGTCACGACCGTCTCCGCACGAGCCTGGCAGTCTCACAAGCGACTCACAGCGTTATCCCCGGGTTACGCTCAGAGGGCACCGGTTGCATCCTGTCTGCCACCCTGACATCAACTGGAAGGAATCCGATAATGATCCTCTCGCGACGCACCGTCATGCGCGCGGTGCCGACGGCTACACTCCTCGGCGTCGTGGGCCTGGCCGCCTGCTCCAACGACTCCGGCAGCTCGACCAATGCCTCGGGCTCCGCAGCCGCCTCCACCACCAGCACCGACCTGGCGCTCAACCCGGCGGCCTGGAGCTATGACGCCGACGGCGACGTGTACTACCAGCTGGGTGTGTCCTACGTGTCCTCCCCGCAGGACGCCGGTTACGAGCAGCTCGGCATCTTCGTGCCAGGGGCCTACCTGACCGCCAACGACAACGGAGACGGAACCTTCACCGCCGAGGTCGCCGACGACGGCGGGGTGGGCCCCTGGACGGCTTCGACCGCTCCGGTGGTGCTGCCCGTCAACACGCCCGGCTACTCCGCCCAGACTCCTCCCGGCGAATACGCTTACGACACGATCGCGGCCTACATGGAAGCCGGCTTCATCTATGTGCAGGCGGGCCTGCGCGGCAAGGACTCCACCACCGACACGGCCCCCGGCAACGCGCCCTGGGGCGTGACGGACTTGAAGGCGGCGGTGCGCTACCTGCGCTACAACGCCGCCGCCCTGCCCGGCAGTTCGGAGCAGATCTACGTATTCGGTCACTCCGGGGGCGGCGCCCAGTCCGCCGTCATGGGGGCCTCCGGTGACTCCAAGCTGTACACCCCCTACCTGGAGGCTCTGGGCGCGGCCACGACCGATGCCGACGGCCGGCCCCTCTCAGACGCGATCGCGGGGGCCATGTGCTGGTGCCCGATCACCAGCCTGGATGGCGCCAACGCCGCTTACGAGTGGAACATGGGCCAGTTCGCCACCACCGGCACGCGGGCGGAGGGCAGTTGGACGCGGGCCTATTCCCAGGATCTGGCCGCCGCCTACGCGGACTACCTCAACGGCCTGGGCCTGGTTGACGCAGACGGCAATGCCCTGACCCTGACGGCCTCCACGGATGGGCAGTACCTGGCCGGCTCTTACTACGACCACATGGTTGGTGTGATCGAGCAGTCCCTGAATGACTTCCTGGCCAATACCCAATTCCCGTACACGCCCAGCAGCACGGAAATGGCCGGTATGGAGCGTCAGGGCGGCTCCGGCGGGCCCGGGGGCGGCCCGGGCGGCTCTGCCGGCGATACCTCCGGTGCCCCCGGTGGCGGCGGAGCGCCCGACGGCGCCCCGCCGGATGGCGGTGCCGCGGGCGGCGCCGGCGGCGGTACTGACAATGCCACCGGCGGGCCCGGGGGCTCCTCCGAGCGCTCCGAATCGCTCACCTATCAGACCGTGGATGACTACATCGCCTCTTTGAACGAGGACGGGGAGTGGGTTTCCTACGACGCCTCCACCAACACGGCCACGATCACCGGCCTGGAGGGCTTCATCACCAGTCAGAAGGCGGCGACCAAGGATGTGGGTGCGCTCGACGGCGTCGACCGCGGCCAGACGGAGAACACGGTCCTGGGCGTCGGCGAAACGGTGATGCACTTGTCCGAGATCTCCCGCGACGTGATCGCCGCCAACGAGGCCACCTATGCCGCGCTGACGGACTGGTCCGACGACTACGCCGCTAAGAGCTACGACTCCGACTTCGCGCAGACCGACGCGCAGGGCGTGGACGTGCTCACCCGCGAGCACATGTACAACCCGATGTACTTCTTGTCAGGTGCGTATGCGGGCGTCGGCACGTCGACGGTGGCACCGAACTGGCGCATCCGCACCGGCATTACTCAGGGCGATACCGCATCCACGGTTGAGGTGAACCTGGCGCTGGCGCTGCAGGCAGCCGGCCAGGCGGTTGACTTCGCAACCGTCTGGGGCCAGGGACACACCATGGCCGAACTGACCGGCTCCGGCGAGGAGAACTTCATCGCCTGGGTGAGTGAGCGGGCCGTCTCCTGACAAATTACTTGCGTCGGCCTCGACGGGCTCAGGCCCACGTGCCGGGCCTGAGCCGCGTCGTCGTCAGGCGTCTGCCAGAGCCAGGCGGCGGCCGGAACGCAGCAGCCGGACGTTGTTGGCGAGCAGCAGCAGTACCAGAGCGACTCCGCTGAGCTTGGCCCACAGGGCGTCGGCGATGAACAGCAGGACCATGGCCGCCAGGATCGGCCCGAGGTACATGTAGGCACGGACGATGTAGCCACCGAAGGACGGCATCTGAACGTCGCGGGCCTCGGCGACGGATTTGACCATGAAGTTCGGCCCGTTCCCGATGTAGGTCAGTGCGCCGCACAGTACCGCTCCGAGCGAGATTGACCGCAGGTACAACTCGGGAACACCCGCGACTGTTGCGCCTCCCGGATGGGCCACCTGACCGGCCACTTCAAAGAAGGTGGCGTAGGTGGGCGCATTGTCGAGCATGGAGGACAGCCCTCCGGTGAGTATGAAGAAGGTGATCTCGTTGAGCGGCAGACTCCCGGCATGCTCGTCGAGGTAGCGCAGGGCGGGGATCATGGTCAGGAAGATGCCGATGAACAGGGCGGCGACCTCGGCGATCGGAGCCCATTCGAACTGGTTGTCCTGGAAGCGGACCCGCTTGTCTCCGAGCTTGTAGGAGGCTCCGGCGGCGGCCAGCATGATCATCTCCCGCCACGGGATCCAGTCCATTGCTGTGGCGTGGCCCTCCTCAATGGCATGGGCGTCGATTGAGGGGGCGAAGGCCACGGCGGCGATGATGACCACGAACCAGACCAGATTGGAGGCGCCGCGCAGTCCCAGGGGCTCGATCTCGGTCTTGTCGGCGAGGATGTCGGCGGCGGGCTCCTGGGAGTAGTACCAGGTGTCGAGGGCGAAGTAGCTGGCCAGCAGCATCGCGTTGACGAACAGCCACTCGAGGACGAGGCTGAACGTCCAGGTGAACGGTACTCCCCGCAGGAAGCCGAGGAACAGCGGCGGGTCACCGAGCGGAGTCAGCAGACCGCCGCAGTTGGCGACCATGAAGATGGTGAACAGTACGGTGTGGACCCGGTATTCGCGCTCACGGTTGGTGTTCAGCAGCGGGCGAATCAGCAGCATGGCGGCCCCGGTGGTACCGACGAAGCTCGCCAGCAGGGCGCCGATCGCCAGGAAGATGGTGTTGTTGCGCGGTGTGGCCTGGATGTCGCCCTTGAGGAAGATGCCACCGGAGACTACGAACAGGGCCAGCAGCAGTGAGATGAACTGGATGTACTCCACGACGGAGGCGAAGACCGGCTCCCAGCCCAGGGCTAACCACATCCAGATCGCGACCGGCAGGCCCAGCACCAGAGCCACTGTCAGCTGGCTGGAGTTCTTCTCCCACCAATGAGATGTCGCCGGGACCAGCGGAAGCACCGCGATCGACGCGAGCATGACTACGAATGGCAGTACGGACCACCACTGCAACTCCACGTGAGCCTCCTCAGCTTGGGTTGGTGTGCAGGTCGCTCATCAATGAAGCGGCGACGCTTGCCTCACCCTATGACGATAGTTGTTCCGTATCGTGAGACATCAGCGCGTCTCGGGCGCAAGGTGACCGGAAGCACGCTGCTGTCCGGTTCCCAAGCGGCGCTCCGACCATACCGCGCCGCCGCCTCCAGCAACCCATGGTGCTCTTCGTGTTCGCAGATGTAGTGGGTGGTTGCGCCCTGTGGGTGTAGGGGTGCTGGGCCGAGCCAGCCGAGATCCTCTGGCTCTGCGGTTTTCAGACTCTCTTGGTGAGATGCAGGAGACACGCCGGTGGTGACAGCCACCTTCGGCGCACTTACCATAAGAGCACCATACCCGCCCTGGGCGCCGCGACTGTCCGCACCACGGTGATGCGCTGACGCGGCGCGCTCCTCCTGAAGGACCAACCATGCACACACCAATACGACTGTCCCTCACCGTCGGAACGCTGAGCGCCGTCCTGGCATTCGGCATGACCGCAACCGCCGAGGCAGCGCCTCATCCCAGCAGCAGCGCAACCGCAATTGCCGTGACCGAAGGCGGCGGCAGGGCCATACCTGAAGGCGGTGCCGACTCCGACCTGATCACTCTGGTAGCCGCCACGAGCCGCTTCGTCGGAGGCGGAACGTGGAACTACAACTCCTTCGTTGACTCCGGCAAGAAGTACTGCTGGTCCGAGTACAACCACCGCACCAAGAGGCACAGCGCAACCGCCAAAATGGGGAACACGACCAGGAAAAGCACTGCGGCCGCCGGACACAGAGCACTGGCGTCAGTCACCTCCAAGAACACCAGGCTGACCTGCTACGTATACTGGAACACACACTGACAGACATGTCGCCGACGAAGTCGGCCCGGACGGCGGATGAACGCGTCACGACCGCCGGGCCGACTCATGTCAAGCGTCGAGGACCTCCCGCGCCGCAGCATTTGACCGAAATCATGAGAGCATCCCTATACATACTCCTGGCAGTCATCTTGGTCTTGGCGCCAACGTCAACCATCGTCGACTACGCACGCAATCAGGAGCAACGGCACTTGCGCGCGGCCGAGCAGATCGGCACACGTTTCGATTTGCCAGACGCCGGCGTAATCGCGGCGCCTGAGGACGCACAAAGAATACTTACAGCGGCCGCCGATGAGTACAGAACTAATATATTAAGAGTATCCGTCGAATCCTCCGAACGGGAACATATCCACTACTACATTTACTTAGGAGCCCAGGACACTCTGCTCTTCGACATCATTGACTTAAGCCGGGGAACATGGCCCTCCGCCGCCGGACTCAAACTGGGGCAGACGGTCACCACCGTCGAGTTGGCTACCGGCCAAGTGGTCGGCACGCCGAACGTTGTGGCACGGCGATACGAACTCAGCATCCAACCCCTCGAGACCTCCTATGCCAGACTACCGGCAGCGGGAACATATACAGTTGAGGCTCCTACGAGGGACGCTCGAGACGCGTTTCTTCAACACATCGCCAAAACACTCACGGAGTTGACCGGCCAAGAATACACTGTAGCTGATTTGAACCCGCTGGACCCGTCCGAGGTCGCCAACGGTCAGTCCCAGACTACCGCATCGAGATTCTTCTTGTACGCGCCCTACCTTTTGACGCTGATTGCCGCAACATTGCTTCCCGCTACAGTAACGCGGGCCGGCAGACAACTCGGAGCGCTGTCACTGCACGGCTACTCTAATACCCGCATCTGGTATGCCACTACCGGTAGGCCGACACTGATGGCAGTAGGCGCTGGTTTCGCCGCCACCATTGTGCTCTCCCTGGCGGTCCCCGAAATGAACGGCACCCTGATTCACATCCTGTTTCTGCGACACACGTTCGCCTCAGGCGTCATTCTACTGGTCACCTGCAGTATCAGCATGGCGGTTATACGCAGGTTCAAGGTATCAGACCTCACAAAAGGGCGCCTCTGAACCGACACCAGACTATCACACTCAGCACAACCACAAAGAGATCATGTCAGCCCATCCTTTCCCCCTGGTACTGTCATTACTGATCAAAACACTCATCACCGTGATGCTGGCAATCAGCGTCTTGCAGGCATCCGCCTCCATACTCGCCTCGCGGGACGCCCGCCAACACCTGTCCGATTGGGGAGACACCAACGATTACGGCGTATTTTTCCCCTACTACATAGGCGATGACGAGCAGGAGATCGACGCAGGAGGCCTCGACACCGAGTTTACAGTCTCGCGCGACTTGTATCCCATGCTGAACCAGGCCGGAGCGTTATACATCGAATCGTCTTCCTACGAACCAAATTATCCGCTGCCAGATGACCCCATGATGCGGTCACTGCGCGTGAACCTGAACTATCTGGCCCGCTACCCGGTATATGCGGAAGACGGACAACCACTAGAGATCGACCCCGCCGATAACTCCTGGATTGTGGCCGCCCCGTCCACTCTCAGAGATCAGGAGGAGCACATTCGCCAAACGTACTATGTTTCTCGCAACGGATCGCCTGAGATCGAAGGCGCCATTGACTTCGATGCGCGCTACGGCCTACCCGTGCCCGACGATATGAACGAACAGGACATCACCATCATCTGGACCGCACCGGAGCAGGACATATTCACGTTCAACTCCAAGATATCTCCCGAATCGGGGAATACCGCGCGAGACCCCATCATAGAGATCATGACCCCCGCCAACAGCCTCGTGGGCGACAGGCTGAACTCGATAACCGGCGATCCCGACACCGCCCTCAAAGTATACACCGGCGGAGACCCGGAGTCCACCTACAACGATCTGCTTCCGACGCTACAGGAACTCGACCTTGATGACAACTTCAAGTACCTGGTCACCACTAGCGACGCACAGCGCTTCGAACTCACTCTTGACGAGCGTGACCTGTTTTGGGCCACGGTGACGATGGGCTGTTCGTTGTTCGCGCTGGCAATTCTGCTAGGGGTCTTCGCAACCGTCGTATTTTTCAACTCCCAGTACCGCGTGATCGCCGTTCACAGATTGCACGGCGCATCGTTGGCACGCACCTACTCCGGGCTGTTCGGCATGTTCATATGCAGCTGGTTGACAGCCCTCGCCCTCGCTGCCGCCCTGGGCGCACTTAGATCTCTGGGATTTCCGCTTCCATACCTACACTACCTACAACCTTTGCAATACACCCTGGGCGCGCTCGGCGCTCAAGGACTTTTATTGACAGCGGCCATTTTCGGCGCCGCCGCCGCGGTTGAAGTCGGGATCGGGGCCTTCACGGCGCTGGTCACCGAGCGTATGAGCCTGACGAGACGATTGAAGGAGCTGTGAGATGCCGTCCGTAACGAACAAACAATCCGCGCCGAGCGGTACGGAGCCCACTATGGCGGTCGATGTTCGCAACGTCGGCAAGGCCTACGGCAAGCATCGGGTCCTCGACGGCGTCTCTTTCACCGTCGGCAGCGGGGAGATGTTCGCCGTCACGGGCCCGTCCGGATCGGGCAAGTCGACGCTGCTCAACATCCTCGGACTATTGGAGGCACCCAGCAACGGACACGTACTCCTGAAGGGCTCGCCTTCACCACGCCCCCGCACCCGCGCCGCCAATCTCTTCATCCGCTACCAGTTGGGCTACCTGTTCCAGAACTACGCGCTTATCGATCACCGGTCCGTTGAGAGCAATCTGCGCGTCGCTCTGACCTACGTGGACACCAGCGGCCGCGCCAAGAGCGAACTCATCTCCGAGGCACTGGCGGCAGTGGGCCTGTCCGGATTTGAATCGCGTAAGGTCTACACCATTTCCGGAGGCGAACAGCAGCGCGTCGCTATCGCACGGCTAATGCTCAAGCCCTGCGACATCGTTCTTGCCGACGAGCCCACAGGCTCACTTGACAACGCCAATCGGGACGCCGTGCTGGAACTGCTCCAGGAGCTGCGCCTTAAGGGCAAGACGATCGTCGTGGCCAGCCATGACGACGCCGTGATCGAGGCCTGTTCCAACACCATTGATCTCCAGCCCTAGGCACAATTACGGGTCATCGTCAAACCCACGGTATGACGTCCTAAGGATTCCAACTCACCGGTTCCGCACAGTCCATCGGCTCACTCATCACTCGACGAGTCCGCGGGTCACCGTATCGGCCATGAGCCGACCGCGCCGGGTCAGCACGGCGCAGCCGGCCTCGGCAGCGACACCGTCAAGCAGCCCTTGAGCCACGAACTCACCAATCGCACCCACGAGCCGCCTCGGGGTGCCCTCCGCCGTCGTCTCCTCACCCGGCCGCGCCAGGCCTGCCAGTTCCAGGCCCTCACGCGTGCGGATACCGAGCATGACCCGCTCCAGCTCCCGGGAATCGGCATCAATGATCTCGTGCCCGGCCACGGGCAGGCGCCCGGAGGCCACCTGCCCGGCCCAGGCCACCGGATGCTTGGCGTTCCACAGACGCACGTCCCCCAAATGGCTGTGCGCCCCCGGACCGGCACCCCACCAGTCCCAGTCGCGCCAGTAGGCCTGGTTGTGCGCGCACTCATGCCCGGGCCGCGCCCAGTTGGATATCTCGTACCACCGGTAGCCGGCTCCGGCCAGCAGGGCGTCGGCGAGTTCATACTTGGCGGCCTCGTCATCGTCCGTGGGCAGGGGCAATTCACCACGGCGCACCTGGGCCCACATGCGAGTGCCCTTCTCGATCACCAGGGCGTAGGCGCTCAGATGGCCCGGGCCGATCTCGACCGCCGCCTGAAGGGAGCGGCGCCAGTCCTCCATGGACTCCCCCGGCGCGCCGTAAATGAGGTCCAGGCTGGTCTCCAAACCGGCTCGCTGCGCCCAAGCCACCACCTGCGGCACCCGCTCGGGGGTGTGGGTGCGGTCCAGGGTGCGCAGCACCTGGGGCACCGCCGACTGCATGCCGAATGACACCCGGGTGAAGCCGGCCTGCGCCAGGGCCGCCAGGTAGCGCTCATCGACGGTCTCCGGGTTGGCCTCCGTCGTCACCTCGGCCTCCTCGACCAGTCCCCAGGTCTCCCGCACTTCCTGCAGCATGCGGGCCAGGTCCCCGGCGGGCAGCATGGTGGGCGTGCCCCCGCCCACGAACACGGTCCGCGCCGCTCGTCGCGGCAGGCCGGCACGGTCCATGGCCGCGCGGGCCAGGCGCAGCTCGCCTACGAGAGTGTCCACGTAGTCACCCAGGGAGGCCCCACCCCCCATGGACAGGTTGGTGTAGGTGTTGAAATCGCAGTATCCGCAGCGCACCCGGCAGTACGGCACGTGCAGGTACACCGAGAAGGGGCGCTCCGTGCCCGACGACGTCGCGACGCACACCTGCTCGGGCAGCTCCCCAACTCCGGGCAGGGGCGCCCCGTCGGGCTGGCGGGGACTCAAAGAGGCACCGCCTCGGGCCTGGGTGGCACCCAGATCTCCCCGGTACGCACCACGGTCAGGTCGCGGATGGTGCGACCGGCACGGATGCCCTTGTCTTCGAATCGGGTCAGCACCCGCCCCTCATAGCGTTGGGACCAGCCGCCACGAATGCCCGCAGGTGACCCGGGGTCGAAGCCGTTGCCGAGGCTTCCCTCCTCCGCGGTGTCCGCGCCGAGGTCAGGACGCGCCCCGGCGTCGGGGTAGCGGAAGTAGGGGCCGGTGGAGTCGGCCTCCAGGCCCTCGGGCAGGGCGGACACCTCCTCCAGCACGTCCCGCATCTGCCAGGCGTAGTCCGCCCAGTCGGTGGCCAGTCGCCACACCCCGCCGGGCCGCAGCACCCGTGCCACCGAGTCGGCGAAGGCGGCGTTGACAAGGCGCCGCTTACGATGCCGGGGCTTGCGCCACGGATCGGGGAAGAACACCCACACCTCGCTGGCGCAGCCCACAGGCAGGGCCGTAGCGAGCAGTTGGGCGGCATCAGCGGGAACCACCCGTAGGTTGCGCAGGCCCGCCTTGGCCGCACCGGCCACAAGTTTGGCGATCGCCGTCTGCCAGGCCTCGACGGCCAAGTGGTCCACCCCCGGGTGGGCTGCGGCATGGGCGAGGATCGCCTCCCCCGAACCGGAGCCCACCTCCACGATGAGCGGCCGCATCTGGCCAACGTGTCCGAAGGCGGAGGCCGGCTCCAGACGGAAGGAGCGGGCGACAGTCCGAATGGCGTCGGCGCGGGGCACGTCAATCACATAGCGGGAGCCGTAACGGTCCAGGGCGCGGGCCTGAGCGTCGGTCAGGCGCCCGCCCGCCCGCGAGTAGGAGCGCACTCGGGAGCGAATGGCGTGCGAGCGGGGAGGGTGCTGCTGCGGCACGGCTTCGGTTCCTCCTGGTTGTATCGAAGGGGCGTATAGAACTGGCTCGCCGGTTCGCTCCGGCAAGAGCGCCGCAGCGCGGCCGGATCAGCCGACCGGCTCGTGGGCTGCCGCCTGCACGTACTTCTTGGTGAAAGAGGCGATCACACAGTTGCCGAATATCTCGGAGTTGAGCAGCGCTTGGGCGTCGCGCGGGTCGTGGTGGGCGAACCAGCGGGTGCAGGTGACCCGGTGCCCGGGCGAGTTGAGTACGCGCACCTGATCACCGACGCGCACAGTCCCCTCCTTGAGCACTTCCAGATAGACACCCACCCGGTTGCGGGTAGAGAAGACCTCCACCCAGTCGCCGCGACCCACACCGCGGGCGAAAGTCGGGCAGGGGTTGCGCACACCGGTGACACGCACTCGCAGCCCTTCCCCGCGCGGATCACCCACCGACAGGACGGCACCGATCTCGACGTCGTCAATACCGCCGAGCAGGCCGGGTTCGATCGTCAGGTTCTCCCCCAGCGCTCCGGGCTCGATACCGCCGAGCACGGCCGACCAGTGCCGCTGCTCGGCGGCGTCTAAGACGTACAGGGCCTTCTCACGACCCCCGTGGTGGGCGTGGTCCCCCTGCTGGTCGCCGACGACGCCGAGCCGGTTGACGGCCGCCTCCCCTTTCAGCGGCGTCTTGTGAATGGCGGACAGGCCCGCCTCCCCAGCGTCGGGGCGAATCCGCGCCAAGGCACACACCGCGCCCACGGTGCCCACCAGGTCGCCGTCATGGAAGGGCGAGGGCTCATCAGCGTGGCGGCCGTCCGCCCCGGCGTAGGGCAGTTCTAGACGTCGCGCGAGCGTGGCGGTCAGTTCCAGGCCGGAGCCGTCGTCGGTCAGGGCGGCCTGGACCGTGCCGTAGGTGACCGGTACGCCGTCGATCAGCTCCGCGTCTGTCCGGCTGTCCGACTCGCTCATGCTTCCGCTCCCTCCGCCAAGGCCGACGGCGCCACACGCGTCGACGCCATCCACCCTACTGCGCCCGATGCGATAGGCCGTCGGTTTGCCGCCCGTATCACTTCCCGGTGGGCTGGTCGGCGCCGAGAACGGCGATGAAGGCCTCTTGGGGGACCTCCACGCGGCCGACGGCCTTCATGCGCTTCTTGCCCTCCTTCTGCTTCTCCAACAGTTTGCGCTTACGCGTGATGTCACCGCCATAGCACTTGGCGAGCATGTCCTTGCGCAGGGCGCGGATGGTCTCGCGGGCAATGATGCGGCTGCCGACGGCGGCCTGCACCGGTACCTCGAACTGCTGGCGGGGAATCAGGTCCTTGAGCCGACGGGTCATCTTCTGCCCGTAGGAGTAGGCGGAGTCCTTGTGGACGATGGCGCTGAAGGCGTCGACCCTCTCCCCGTTGAGGAGAATGTCCACCTTTGTCAGGTCGGCGCTCTGGGTACCGTCCGGCTCGTAGTCCAGGGAGGCGTATCCGCGGGTGCGTGACTTCAGGGCGTCGAAGAAGTCGAAGACGATCTCCGCCAGAGGCAACCGATAGCGCATCTCCACCCGGGTCTCGGACAGGTAGTCCATGCCGTCCATGCTGCCGCGGCGGGACTGGCACAGCTCCATGACCGCGCCAATGAACTCGCTGGGAGTCAGGATGGTGGCACGCACCACCGGTTCCTGGACATCGCGGACCTTGCCCTCGGGGAACTCACTGGGGTTGGTGACCGTGTGCACGCTACGGTCCTCCATGGTGACCTCGTAGACCACCGACGGTGCGGTGGAGATGATGTCGAGGTTGAACTCGCGCTCCAGGCGCTCGCGGATGATCTCCAGGTGCAGCAGGCCGAGGTAGCCGCAGCGGAAGCCGAAGCCCAGCGCCACGGAGGTCTCCGGCTCGTAGGTGAGTGCGGCGTCGTTGAGCTTGAGCTTGTCCAGGGCGTCACGCAGGGCTGGGAAGTCGGAGCCGTCCACGGGGAACAGCCCGGAGAACACCATGGGCTTGGGGTCCTGGTATCCGGCCAGGGGCTCATCTGCGGGGGCGACGGCGGAGGTGACGGTGTCACCGACCTTCGATTGGCGCACGTCCTTCACGCCGGTGATGAGGTAGCCGACTTCTCCGGCGCGCAGTCCCTGAGTGGGGGCCGGCTCGGGGCTGATTACGCCGATCTCCAGCAGGTCGTGAACGGCGCCGGTGGAGACCATCTTGATGCGCTCACGCGGCTTGAGGGCGCCGTCGACGACGCGCACATAGGTGACCACGCCCCGGTAGACGTCGTAGACGGAGTCGAAAATCATGGCGCGGGCGGCGCCGTCGGCTACCCCTGCCGGCGCCGGGACGTCCTGCACGATACGGTCGAGCAGCTCGGGCACGCCCGCACCGGTCTTGCCGGACACGCGCAGCACCTCCTCGGGCTCACAACCGATCAGGGAGGCGATCTCCGCGGCGTGCCGTTCCGGCTCCGCGGCCGGCAGGTCGATCTTGTTGAGCACCGGGATGATCGTCAGGTCTCCCTCAATGGCCATGTACAGGTTGGCCAGGGTCTGTGCCTGGATGCCCTGGGCCGCGTCCACCAGCAGGACAGCGCCCTCACAGGCCGCCAGGGACCGGTTGACCTCATAGGAGAAGTCGACGTGCCCGGGGGTGTCGATCATGTTCAGGGCGTAGGCGCGCGTGACGCCATCCTCGCCCGCCACTGTCCAGGGCATGCGTACGGCCTGGGACTTGATGGTGATGCCGCGTTCACGCTCGATGTCCATGCGGTCCAGGTACTGGGCGCGCATGTCGCGCGGGGCGACGACGCCGGTCGCCTGGAGCATGCGGTCCGCCAGGGTGGATTTGCCGTGGTCGATGTGCGCGATGATCGAGAAGTTGCGGATCTGGGCCTGCTCGGTGGACGCGGGCGCAACGGTTGCGGCCTCCTCGGGCGTGGGGATCGGTGGCACGTGAATCGGTTCCTGGCTCTTCCTGAGGTCAAGTGTGCCCGGTCGGAGGTACCGGCCGGCGGAAACGGCCTCTAGTGTCCCACGAGTCCGGCGGGTTGCCGTACCGGCGGAGGTGTGATGCCCGACGGCGCCCCTGTCACATACCGCCCCCGCGGATCACCAACCACCCCCGGCCCAGGGGACGCTCAAGAACCAGCACGGCATCGTGGAGGCGAGTACTCATCGGATTCGACACATTTTGCAGGTCAATATCCTCCAACCCATCAGTATTTGACACAGGTGTCGCCTCTGAATGTTTTTCAATAAGATCGCCAGACACCGCGGTATAAGTCTCCGTGTACTCGCGGACGGCCTGGTCGCTAGCGGTGAACTCGATGACATACCCCCAGCCGCCCGGGTAGGCCGCCGCGAAGTTCACCGCGGGCCTCACCGAGACCACCTCAGCGCCCTCCGGAAGACTATTGTCCTGCCCGATCGTGAGGATCTCATCCAGATGCTCCACATCCGCCGGACACGGAACCCCCACCTGAACCCCAGCAGCACTCGCCGACGCAGACGCCCTAGCCTCCGACCTCTCAACCTGCACACTCGAAAGAGCCAAATACCTCACAGTGAACAGCACCCAGAACACCCCAATACCCACAAACACGGCAACAACAACAAGCACCTGCCGACCGGTCACCTCCTCACCGGCCAAAACCGGACGCCTCACCACACGTCACCCCAACTCACGACCCACTCCCATGCAACACCGAAGACTCACCCGACATGTCATACTCCTGAGCCAAACCAGCCCGGTGCAGTTCCTGCAGCTGGCTATCCTTAACATCAAAGGGACCGACCCGCGTTGACTTATCGCCATCCCAGTTATACCGGTCCGCCACGTGGACGCGGTAGTCATAGGAGTAAGTCCACTCCGGGTTGTCAGCCGTGGGCGGGTAGACCGTGACGGTACCCTCCGTCGCGTAGTTACAGCCGCCCGTGGCATAGAACCAGTTCTGATCCTCCTGCGGCTCGATGTAGTACCCGTCCCACTCGGTGGTGAAGGGGTAGGTCACCGGCCCGGTAACGCCCGAGGCCTGGGCATCCTTGAGTGCCTCTTTATTCATCTCCTCAACACGTTCATGCGTTTCCGCAGACAGTCCGTCAACATCTTCCGGCATGCGGGCGACATCCATTTCCTGCGGGTCGCCGCTGTTCCCCAGGTAGTGCAGCAGGTTTCTTGACGCGTCCGGCCAGTCCGACGCCTTGGCGGCCGCACCGATTGTGGCCGCCTCGTGGGCAAGATGATCTATTGGACCTGGGAGCCGACTCCCGTACTGCCCGGACCCCTCCTTGTCGGTATCCCCGGATAGACCCAGGGAGTCACTCCCGGCATATCGGCGTGCTCCCCGGGCACCGGATCGCCGAGCTCCGTCTTGCCCTGCGTCTCAATATCCTTGTGCCCACTGTTCCGGTGGCCTTCTCTGCACCGCTGCCAGCCGCCTAGGCCAGGGACACCGAGACCGAGCCGTCAGCGCCCAGCGTCAGGTAGGGGTGCTCAGCAGCGAAGTCCTGGCAGGCCAGCACCTTGCGCCGCACCTGGGTCACGCCGTCGCACGCGTCAGCGGTGGCGCGCGTAAGAGCTCCGATCCGCTCGGTCATCTCGCTGTGAGAGGTTGTGCACCGGTGCAGTGCCCCAAGCGCAGCCTCCACGCTGGGCGCCCGCGAGATCACCCGCGAACCCGCGACTTGTGCGTCATCCACCGTGGAACGACCCACCTCCTGGTCTCTCACTGACGGAACCACGGCCGTACCTTCTGCTCGAAGCAGTCAAGGGCGGCGGCTATGGTGCGGTCCATGTCCAGGTATCGGTAGGATCCCAGCCGCCCCCCGAAGGCGACCTGCTGCGCCTCCAGTTCTGCGACCAGCCGCTGGTAGCGTGCCAGCAGTTCGCGGTCGTGGGGCGTGCCCACCGGGTAGTAGGGCTCATCGTCGGGGCCGGCCATGCGCGAGTACTCCCACATAATCACCGTGGCGTCGTCGGGGTAGGTGCGCTCGGGGTGGTAGTGGCGGAATTCATGCACCCGCGTGTAGGGAACCTCCGCGTCGGGGTAGTTTACGACGGCGGTGCCCTGATGATCCCCGGTGGGCAGGATGCTGGTCTCGAAATCGAGGGTGCGCCAGGTCAAGGAGCCGAAGCGGTCGTCGAAGAAGCGGTCAACCGGGCCGGTGTAGACCACCGGTATCCGACCGATGCACGCCCCACGGCTGAGTGCGCCGTCGCCGAGGAAGTCCTCCCCCAGATGCAGCTCAATGCGCGGGTCATCCAGCATTCGTTCAATCCACGGGCCGTATCCGCCGGTGGGGATACCCTCATAGCGGTCGGAGAAGTAGCGGTTGTTGTAGTTCAGGCGCACCGGAAGCCGGGTGATGATGGAGGCATCCAGCTCGGTGGGATCGGTCTGCCACTGCTTGGCGGTGTAGCCGCGGATGAAGGCCTCGTACAGGGGGCGGCCGATCAGGCTGATGGCCTGCTCCTCCAGGTTGGTGGGCCGCCCGTTGATCTCCGCGGCCTGCTCGGCGATCAGCGCCCGCGCGGCCTCCGGCCCGAACGCGGAACGAAAGAACTGGTTGATGGTGCCCAGGTTGATGGGCAGCGGGTAGATCTGTCCCGAGTGGTGGGCGTAGACATGGTGTCGGTAGTCGTTGAAGTCCGTGAACCGGTTGGCGTACGCCCACACCTGCTCATTGGAGGTGTGGAAGATGTGTGAGCCGTAGCGGTGCACCTCAATGCCGGTTTCCGGGTCATGCTGGGAGTAGACATTGCCGCCCGGGTGGTTGCGGCGATCAAGCACCGCCACACGCAAACCGAGTTCCTCGGCTGCACGCTGAGCGACCGTGGCCCCGAACAGCCCCGCTCCGACTACCACCAGATCAGCCCGCATCCGTCAGCCCTTCGTCCTCGCTCGACGCCGCACCCGACCCGTTCGTCCAAGGGCGCATGGCTCGTCCCGTAGTCACGGCCAACGGCCACGGCGCCGGTACAGTAACATGACTGCGACCGTCACCTGCGATGTCCATACGGGTGCTCAACGCCCACGGATCCCGGAGTCTCCCGGCGGTGACAGTCGCGATAAGCCGGAGCAGATTCAGCCGCCAATGATGAGTGAAGTGAACGATATCCCCTCCCCCGTGATCCGTATCGGCGTCGTCGAGGATGACGCCCGCCACCGCCTCGTTCTTTCGGATTACCTCGAGCGCTTCGCCCGAGAGCACGGCCTGAAGCTGGAGGTATCGGTCTTCGACGACGGCGACGGGCTCCTGGCGGACTTCCGGCCCGTCTATGACGTGCTGCTGCTGGATATCCGCATGGAGGGCACAGACGGGCTCGCCACCGCCCGGACAGTGCGGCGAACGGACCCCGATGTGGTCATCATCTTCATTACCGCCGCCCACCAGTACGCGATCAACGGCTACGAGGTCTCCGCCCTCGGCTACCTGCTCAAGCCCTTTCCCTACGCCGCCTTCGAGCACGAACTCAGCCGCGCCTGGCGTCTGCTGGGACGGCGCTACGGCACCGACATCATGCTCAAGGACGGATCCGGGATGCGGCGCGTCCCCCTACGGGACATCGTCTACCTGGAATCCTCCGGTCATCGCCTTGACGTGCATCTGGTCGACGGCGAATTCACCCTTAGCGGGTCGCTCAAACAGATGGAGCCGCAGTTGGCGCCGCACGGGTTCTTCCGGTCGAACTCCTGCTACATCGTCAACCTGCGCCACGTGGTGGCGGTGCGCGATCAGGACAGTGTCATGTCCACCGGCCAGTCCCTGCGTATCTCACGCCCCCGCAAGAAGGACTTCATGCGGGCGCTGACCGAGCACGTCTCCGGAACGCTGCCGTGATTCAGGAGGCACTGCCAGATATTCCGCGGCTGTGGACCGCCCTATCCGAGTGGGGCGCCTGCCTACTGTACGTGCTGGCGACCTGGCGTCCGCAGGACTCCCGGCGCCGGGGCGTAGCAATCATGGCGGTGGCCCTGCCGGTCCTGTGCTGGTTCCAGCTCACGGTTGCCCACCTGCCGATCTCCTTGTGGCTGGTCGGCATGCTGGGCGCGGTTGCCGCCATGTGGATGGTCCTGCATTTGGCGCTGAGCGGATCCCTACGACGTTCCACCTACCTGGTGGTGCGGGCCTTCGTCGTAGCCGAGTTGGTGGCCTCCCTGGAATGGCAGTTGGAGGTGTTCTTCCTCGGCGGTCTCGACACGGCCGCATCCGCCGCCCCCACGGCCGCATCGGTCGTATTCGTTATCGCCGTGGACGGCGTGGCGCTTACGGCGCTCTACTTACTGGAGCGTCCCCGGTTCCGCACCGAAGTGATGCCGACCGTGGCGACGGTGGCCGGTTCGGCGGCTATCGCCGCCATCACCTTCGCCATGTCGAACCTCAGCTTCCTGAGCACGGCCACGCCCTTCTCCGGCAGGCTGGGGGCGGAGGTGTTCTACATCCGCACGCTCGTGGACCTGTGCGGCTTCATCATTCTGTACGCCCAACGGGAGATCGACCTGCAGAACCGGGCGAACTGCGAGCTGGCGACCTCGGAGGCCCTGTTGCGCTCACAGTACGAGCAATACCGGACCTCCAAGCGGGCCATCGACATCGTCAACCGCAAGTACCACGATCTGCGGCACCTAGTCGCGGCCATTCGCGCGGAGGAGGACCCCGCAGCCAGGTTGGACCGGCTCGGCGACTTGGAGGAGTCTGTACGCCCCTACGACGTATTCGTACGCACCGGCAACCCCGTGCTCGACGTCATTCTCACTGACCGGGAACAGGCCTGCGCCGAGGCCGGTGTCACCCTGAACGCAATCGTCGACGGCGTCGCCCCGAGCTTCATGTCCACCGCGGACCTGGCCGCGTTGGTCGGTTCCGCCCTGGACAATGCCCTGGAAGCGGTATCCCGCATCGCCGACGAGGAGGGCCGGTGGATCCGTTTCGACGTCCGCGCACGTCGGGACTTCGTACTGATGGAACTGGAGAATCCCGTGGCCGACACGCCAGTGGTCGCGGCTGACGGTCGAACCCTGCTGACCACTAAGAAGGACTCCGCCATCCACGGCTTCGGCCTCAGTGCCATCCGGGCGGCCGCCGAGGCTTACGGCGGACAGGTGACCGCTGGAGACAGTGCGCAGGGAACCTTCATTCTGCGCGTACTGCTGCCGTTTCCGGCATCGGTGACGCGCCGAGGTAGGTCGAGGTGAATACAGCCCGCCTTCATGTCAGCCCAGGCGACGTCGGCGCCATGGCCGGGTGCCCTTGGTGGAGTCAGTTCAGGGCAAGAACCCTTCGGGCCACCTGGTAGCCGGCGACGGGCACCCAGTTACCGGGGCGCCCCGGCAGCGTCACCAACCGCCCCAAGGCGGATGCGTGCACACGCCTGGCAACATCCGGACGCGTGCTGTCAAGGCGCTCCCACAGCTGCTCCTTGATGGCCAGATTGCGGGGCATACCCGAGCGCAATGCCATGGTGGTGATGACCACCGCGCTGATGGTGTAGATGTGCACCAGGTAGCGCAGCAGTGCCGGCGGCACCTCTCCCTCATGAGGCATGGCCTCCAGCATGAGCGCATTGACTCGATCATGCTGATCCAGACGCGCCACGATCACTTCGTCGGCAACGGACTGCCCGGCCCGGCCCACCGTGTAGTAGTACAGGTCCAGGTCCAGGTAAGTCAGGGCACGCACATGCCGCAGCGGCTCGAAGGCGAACAGGTTGTCCACGTAGAAGCAGTGCTCGGGCAGACGCATCCCGGATCTGACCAGCACCTCCCGGCGGTAGGCGAGGGCATGCATCATGAGGTACTGGTCGGGTCGGAAGCGGCCCACATCCGCCCACCCGCCGATCCTGCCACTCGGTAGCAGCCCGCGGAAGCGGACGGCGTGCCGACCGGGCCTGATTCCGCGGCGCCCCGATCGGGCGGGCCCATGGCTCAGGCGGTACCATGCTGGTGTGCCCTCACGCACGTAGACGAAGTTGGTGACGACCAGATCGGGCTCGGTGTTATCCCGACGCCACGAACGCATCGCCGCGAGCAGGGCGCGCAGCGCCCCGGGATCAATGGCGTCATCGGCGTCACACACCTTCAACCAGGTACCCCGTGCCGCAGCCACCCCGGTGTTGATTGCGCCGCCATGACCCTTGTTGGCCTGGTGGATGACCTGGACCGCGGTATGCGCCTTTGCGTAGGCATCGGCGACGCGTCCGGTTCCATCCGTCGCGCCATCGTCAACGACAATGATCTCCAAGTGGCCGCCTCCGTCGTCGGCGGCCACAAGACTGGCCAGGCAACGACCCAGGCAGTCCTCGGCGTTATAGGCAGGGACCACGACTGTCATGACTGGATTGACGGGCACCGTGCGGATCTCCTTACTAAGCGGAGTCAGCCGGCGTGCCGCAGTGCCGGGCAGGGGCCCGACCCGCGCCCGAGGCGCTCCTGGTGGTTTACGTGCCCGACACTACCGGACCCGGCCCGGCTCAGCGCGCCCCTGATGTCTGGACCTCCTCGACGGCCTCCGGAGGCACATCCGCATCCTCGGGCACGCGCTTGAAGATGATCTTGAAGATCGGGAAGAAGACCCAGAAGGAGATGGCGGCGTTGATGATCATGGTGAGCACATCTGCCACGGTCTCACCGCTGGACGCTCCGAGCGTGCTCTTGCACCAGGAGTAGATGGGCTCCTTGTACAGCACTTGCAGGGCCGCGGCGACAATGGTGATGACCACATAGGCCAGCGCATACCAGAAGGCCGCCTTCCAAATAGAAGAATTCGATTTGAAGGTGATGTTGCGCTGGGCGAAGAAATTGATGACCTGGGCGATCAACAGGGTTATCTCCACCGCCAGAAAATAGGCCAGGCCGCCACCGGAGCCATCTGCCTGGATGGGTCCGGCTACATAGTCGAACAGGTACACGGGGCTGCCGCCGGAGGAGCCTACCGGCAGGAACTGGAAGGTGGCGCCCTGCAGGGAGGTGAACCCGAACAGCCACCGGAAAAGCGGCATCAGGATGAGCTGAAGCACAGTGACGCCATTGGACAGGATGAAGAAGACGATGAACTGGGAGGCGGTCTCATGCCGCTCCTGGAAGCCGCGCCACCAGGCGGTGATTGGTTTCATGTGTGGCCTCAGTCTCTCTCTTAGCGGTAGGAAGTGGATGGGTGGAACGTGGTTACCGGTCGGGATGGCCGACTCCGCAATCAGCGGGTGGAGTCCAGCCGCCTCCGGGTGACCTTGTCCTGGCGACGATTGCGGAAGAATCCGGCCACAATGGTGCGCAGTCCTCTCAGCGCGCGGCCGTTGCAGAAGTCGACGATGCCACCGACCATCTCCTCGGAAACCATGCCTCCGGTCATCTTGCCCATGGCGCGCAGAGGCATGTTGAGCATGAACAGTATGTTCAAATCAGGCTTTCCGGAGGCGTCGGCCTTGGCCTTGCGCCGCTCCAGCACCTTCACCGCCGTACGTCCGATACGGCTACGGCCGTGAGCCAGGTCGGAGATCGGACTGTTGCGACCGATCCTTGCGGAGGAATCCGGCTGCGGAACCGGCCGTCCCAGCAGTGCCGCGAACTCGGCGTCGGCGACCTCGGCGACAGCACCATCGAGGTAGTGGCCCAGGGCCGGATCTCCGGGCACAACCGGATCGCCGTCCACCTCCCACTGCGCAGTAAGCGGCAGATCCTCGACGTTACGGCCCACCCGAACCACCCAGGTGCCGGCCGGGCGCACCCAGCGGTCCTCGGCCGCCGAGTAACGGCGGAAGGTGTAGTCGTCGAAGGGGATCGTCACCGCTGCGGTCTCCCCCGCCGCCACAGGCACCTTCGCGAATCCCTTCAGTTCCCGGGCCGGCCCCCACACGCCTTCGGGGGCGGTCACATACAACTGCACCACCTCGGTGCCGTCGACCGCGGAGTTGTTGGTGATCGTCAGGTGCGCACCGCCCTCATCCACGGCCAGGTCGGCGTAATCGAAGCTGGAGTAGGACAGACCGAAGCCGAAGGGGTGGGCAACCGGCGTACCGGTGCTGTTGTAGTAGCGGTAGCCGACGTAGGGGCCGTCCCGGTACAGGGCGAGTTCCCCGGTGGCCGGGAACCAGGCGGAGGTGGGATTGTCCTCATAGCGCACCGGGTACGTCTCGGCCAGACGCCCCGATGGATTCACCTCGCCGGTAAGCACTCGCAGCGTGGCACTGGCACCGGCCTGCCCTGACAGGCTGGTGTGGACCACTGCCCGGGTGTGCGCCTCCCACTCCGTTTCCACCGCGGATCCGGCGGAAACCACGGCAACCACGTTGGGGTTGGCGCCGGCCAAGGCTTCAAGCAGCCGCGTCTGCACCTGTGGCAGGCGCATGTGGGAGCGGTCCAGTCCTTCGGATTCGGACAGCTCGTCCAGCCCAATATAGGCCAGCACCACCTCGGCCCGCCCGGCCAGGGCCACCGCCTCCTCCAGCAGGGGCTCGTCGGGCCGACCCTGCCGGTCATAGCCCTGGGCATAGCCGACCAGTTCCAGACCGGTGCCGGCGATCTCCTTCAGAGTTGTCTCCAACCGGGTCGGGTTGATCTGGGAGGAACCCGAACCCTGGTAGCGGGGAGTGGAGGCCATATCGCCGACGACGGCCACGCGCGTACCGGCGGCCAGCGGCAGGATGGCGTCCTGGTTGCGCAGCAGCACGATGGACTCCTCGGCGACTCGCCGCGCCAGGCGATGGTGGGCGTCGACGTCGAAACTGGGACGGCCCGCCCGGGGGTCCTTGGCCGAGGGGGCGGACGCCGCCATGGCAATTACCTCTCCGGCACGCGCATAGACGGCGTCCCGACTGATGCGCCCCTCCTCGACGGCGGCAACCACTTCCCTGGCGGAGTGCAGCCCCGGTGCGGGCATCTCCAGGGAGGATCCGGCCGCCGCGGCCGCGGCGGCGTCGTTGGAACCTCCCCAGTCGGATACCACCAGTCCCGTGAAGCCCCACTCCTGTCGCAGGATCTCGGTGAGCAGGTGCGGGTGCTCGTTGGCATAGATGCCGTTGACCCGGTTGTAGGAACTCATCAGTGCGCGCGGGTAGGCCTCGCGCACGACGATCTCGAATGCGGTCAGGTAGATCTCGCGCATGGTGGCCTCATCGACCACCGAGTCGGAAGCCATGCGGCGCAGTTCCTGACCGTTGACAGCGAAATGCTTCGGGGTGGCGGCCACCCCCTGGGACTGGATACCGCGAACCAGACCGGCGGCCATGCGGCCGGTGAGGATGGGGTCCTCGGAGTAGTACTCGAAGTTGCGTCCGCACAGCGGGGAGCGCTTGATGTTCATCCCCGGCCCCAGCAGCACGTCGACGCCCAGGGCGAGCGCCTCTTGGCCCAGCGCCTGACCCATCCGCTCGGCCAGGCTCGGATCCCAGGAGTTGGCGACGGTGGCCGCCGTCGGAAAGCAGGTGGCGGGTTCAGAGGCGGCAATGCCGAGGTGGTCGCCGCTGCCGAGCTGCCGCCGTACCCCGTGCGGCCCATCGGACAGGACGAAGGATGGGATGCCCCGCTGAGGCAGGGAGCGGGAGTCCCATTCGGATGCCCCCGAGAGCAGGGCGGCGGCCTCCAGGAGAGTCAGTTCCGAGGCGGTAACGGTCACGGCGTGCTCCTTACCTTGGCGGGTGGTTGGGATGGATTGGGCTATGCCTGCGGCTCAGGAGGGGATCGCCGGCCGGGGGGGGGGGGGGGGGGGCCCGGCCCCCCCCCCCCCCCCCCCCAGGGCCCCGGATATTAGTGTAACCCCACCGGAACCCCCG
>NZ_JAUMUL010000029.1:0-17595 GCF_030530635.1 Actinomyces sp. | reverse complement strand
CCGGGGGCGCACCTTCCCTGGGCGGGGGGTTGGGTTGGATTGGGCTAGGCCGGCGGCTCCGGAGGGGATCGCCGGCGGTGGGGGGACCGGGAGTCCCCGGTCCCACCCCGGCCGCGAAGTGTTCACTCCTTATCGGTGTCACCAACGGTCTCGCCGCTGGCGACCGCGACCGTCACCTCGCCGCGACGCCGGAGGTAGCGGCGGACGGCGATTGTCTCCAGAGCGATCAGGCCGACACCCAGCACGGCCAGGACTCCCCAGGCCAGATACTCCCAGGAGGCGCGCTGCACCTCCGGCTGGCCATTCTCGTAGATCCAGGAGTTGGCCACCGTGTACAGGATGTTGTGGGAGGCCTCCCGCATCGCGATCACTCCGGTGGCGGAGGTGTTCTGCACGGAGTTGACGGTGATGTCGGTGGTGGCGAGCATCATGTCGCCACCGTTGCGGGTGAGCTGATCGGCGTTCTGGTAGCCGTAGCCGGCGAAGTAATCCGTCAGCGTCATACCGCGGAAGCCCCACTCGTCACGCAGCACGGTCTGCTGCAGCTCGGGCAGCGCCCCGGCATAGGTGGTGCCGATGTAGTTGAAGGCGGTCATCACCGCGCCGGCGCCACCGTCCTTGATGCCGATCTCGAAGGACTTGAGGTAGATCTCGCGTATCGCCTGCTCATTGGACCAGGTGGCCAGCATGTTGGTGCGGTTGGTCTCTTGGTCGTTCATGGCGAAGTGCTTGATGAAGGCGTACACGCCCAGCTCCTTGGCGCCCTGGATCTCCTGTGCCACCTGGGTGCCTGCCAGGACCGGATCCTCGGAGAAGTACTCGAAGTTGCGTCCGGCGTAGGCGTAGCGGTGGGTGTTGGTGGCGGGGGCGTACCAGCCGGCCACATCCATGTCATGCGCCATCGTGCCAATGGCGGTGCCGAACTCGTGTGCCAGCTCCTGATTCCAGGTTGCGGCCACGGACACTGCCGACGGCAGCCCGATCGAGCCGACACCGGTGAAGTTGTTGTTCAGCGAGGCGGGACCGTCCACATCGGACACGCGCACCTTGCCGACTGAGTCCACGGCCACCGAGCCGTAACCGCCGTTGGCGATCAGGGCGTTCATCTCGGCAACGGACAGCTGGTCGAGCAGCTGGTCCCACTTGGCGTCGTCATACTCCAGGCCGTGCATGTCACCCAGGACCAGGCCGTTGTCGGCACCGGTGGTGGGCATCTCGTCGGCGTCGTCATCAAAGGCGGTGGAGTCGTAGTTGGAGTTGGCGACGAATGCCGCCCGGTGTTCCTCCGACATCTCCAGGTTCGCCGGGGCGGCGGTGGCCTGCTCGTAGTTCGCGAAGGAATCCGCCCGAGAGAGGTAGGTGACATCGCCCGCGGCGGCGTCGAACTGGTTGGTGGCCACCGCGACGTCACCGGCGTGGGTGTTGTCCTCGGAGTTGTAGGTGATGGTCTGGCCCACGGTGAGGGTCTTCGAGTCGATCACCGTGTGGGAGTCGGAGCGCACGGAGATCGTGTACTCACCCTGCTCCAACACGTAGGCCTTGGCGCCCCGATAGTCGTAGGACGCCATGTCACCCTCTTCGAAAGTGAGGGTCACAGTCTCCGAAGCGCCGGGCTCCAGCAGACCGGTCTTGCCGTAGGCCACCAGGTTCACCGCGGACTTCTCGATGTCCCCGTTCGTGTACGGCGCGGTGTAGTACACCTGCACTACATCCTTGCCGGCCACGTCTCCGGTGTTGGTGACAGTCACGTCGAGGCTGATGGTCCCGTCGGCATCCCGACTGGGCTCGCCCATCTCCTGTTTGAAGGAAGTGTAGGAAAGGCCGTAGCCGAAGGGGTAGGTGACGGCCTCGTCGTAGTTGATGACGCCCTCGACGGCCGCGGTCTCATACCAGCGGTAGCCGACGTAGATGCCCTCCACGTAGTTGACGAAGCCGGGGTAGGTGGTGGTGTTGGTGAACGGCGAGGTCTGCCCGTACTCCTCCATGTTGGTGTACGTGAAGTCACCGAAGTTGTTGGCGACCGGGGACGCCTTCAAGTCCGCTACGAAGGTGTCGGGGGTCTTGGCGGAGGGGTTGACCTCACCGTCGAGGATGCGTCCCAGGGCGTTGAAGCCCACCTGACCACCTGGGATGGCCCAGATGATCGCGTCGATGTCGGGGTCGGCGGCCAAGTCGGACAGGTCGAAGGCGTTGGCACCGTTGTAGACCACGACCACGGTCTCGGAGTTGTCCTTGGCAAGCTGGATGAGGTCGCGCTCGGGGGCGGTGAGCTCCAGGTATCCCTGGCCGTCGGCGAAGTCGGACTGGGAGGTGGAGTTGTCGGTGAAGGAGAAAGCGCCATTGGCGGCGACCTCGGCGTTCACGTCCAGCGGCAGGTCGAAGCCCTCACCGCCGGAGCGGGCGATAGTCACTACCGACGTGTCGGAGAACTCCTGTATGGAGGACACGATGGCGTCGGTGTAGGCCTCGGAGGCGGGCTCGGGCAGGGTCCAGTCGGCGGCGAACATGCCGACCTCGGGCCGCTCGGCGCGGTAGGCGGTGTAGAAGTCACTCAGTTCGGTGTTGGTCTTAAAGCCTGCGTTGTGCAGGCCGTCCAGCAGAGAGGTGGTGGGATTATCCGGTGACAGCGAACCCGAGCCGGTGCCGCCGTAGACGGGGTTGGTGGAGGCCCAGCCGAGCACATTGATGGCGGCGCCGTCGTCGAGCGGCAGAGTGGCGTTCTCATTCTTGAGCAGCACCATGCCCTCGTCGGAGATCGTGTTGCCGAGCTCCTCCACAGTCGCCTTGGTCTGCTCGGTGAGCGTGCCGGAGCCGGAGGACAGGTCGAGAATCGTCTTCAGACCTCCGTACATCATGCCGGTCACGGCGACCGCAACGGCAACTACGGCGGCCACCCAAGTGGTTGAGCGCACCAACTTGCGGGTCGGCCGGTTGAGCCCGCGTACGGCGACGGTCACAATGAGCGCCACCAGTAGCACCACGCCAATGGCGATGAGCTGCGGGCGCAGACTCGCCACCACGTTCCAGACGTCGTTCCAGTTGATTGACAACACTGTCGCAGACACCTCTCTGTGTTCCTCGCACGGGAATGCAAGGGGTGGGGTGGGGGGAAACTCACAGGCGTGCCGGACCCCGATCAGCCCGAACATCGGGTATTCGGGGCCGCGGCCCGCCGGTGATTGACATGCGGTCCTATTTCAGCCGATGCGGGCCCGCAACAACGCAGTGACCGCTCGATCTGTCGGTTCGGGCGCATAACCTGTCAGTGCGTGTCCCGGGGCGGAGACGGTTGGCTGTCCACGCCCCCACAGCATCCGGGTGGGCCTTCGACTCAATCCACAATCACCGAACCGTCCAGATGCAGACCGAAGCCGTAGTCATAGGTGTTGCCGACGGAGTCGGTGTAGGGCGTCAGATCCTTCGGCACGTCCTCCCGATTGGCCTCCACGGTGTCCATGTCCGCGGGGAACTGGATGGGCAGGCGCCCGTTGGACTCGTGCAGCCCGAGTGCGACCCGGATGAGCGCCTCGTCGGCCACGCCGAAGCCCACGACAATCGCGTCCGCCCGCGCCTCAAACTCCGCAGGAATCACCGGATTCGTGGCCTTGAGGGCCACGACTACCGGGATGTCCCTACCCGAGGCCGCCACCGCGTCGGCGGCGCGGTTGAAGGCGTCCAGATCCGCGCCATTGGAGATCGCCGAGGTAGCCCCGTAGTAGGAACGGTTCTCCCGACTGCCGTCTGCAAGTACGTCCCCGGAGATCGAGGTACGCCGAACATTGTCTCCGTCGGCGGTATAGGTGCCGTACTGGAGGGAGAGCGGGTACCAGCTGCCCGCCTGCTCGTTCCAGCCGGCCTTGGAGAAGCTCGTACCGTTGATCGGTGAGCGCATGCCCACCAACACCAGGTCCACGTCGCTCAAGTCGGGGGCGGTGTAACCGGTGACGCGGCCGTCGGCGTCGTACGCGACTTCGTCAGTGACCACCTTGCCGAAGTACTTGCCCGCCGTCTCCACGTCCAGGGTGGGTCCCTCGGTGTACTCGGCCTCGGTGAAGGCACTATTGAAACCCGTGTCGTAGGTCTGCGGGATGTAGACGGTCTGGTCGGAGAAGTCCGCCTGGGGATCCAGAGTGATGGCGCCGTCGTTCTTGACGGTGACAACGGAGTTCAGCTGTGCTTCCTGACCTGCCGTGACCTTGTCCTGAGAGCCCACCTGCGTCTGGGAGGCGGCCAGATCCAGGAATGGGTTGTCGAAGGCGCCGATGTTGAAGGACATGGTCAGGATGCGCGTTGCGGACTGCTGCCAGCGGGTGCGGGCGTCGATGTCCAGGTCGCCGGCCTCGTAGGCGGACTGCCACATGTCGTAGGCGGCCAGGACCGGGGCGGCGTCATTGTTGCCGCCGAACATGTCAGTGCCGTTCTTGATGATTTCGAAGTGCCGTTGCTCGACACTCAGGTTCTCCGCTCCCCAGCCGGTGGCGATCACCGGGTCATCGGGGTCGGTGGTGGCGCGGGTGACGCCCCAGTCGGTCACTACGACGCCGTCATAGGAGTTGCCCTGGCGCAGCGCGGTGAGCTTGCCGTCGTCGTAGGAGGAGCCCATCCGCCGGGCGTACTCCGGCTCTCCACCCGCGTTCAGAGTGATCGAGTAGGAGGTCATCACCGCCGAGGACTCCAGGGCCTGTTGGAATACCGACCAGTGCTCGGCCGAGTTGCCGCCCACCATGACCTCGTACTTGCCCGCATTGGTGTGGGATTCACGGCCACCCTCACCGGCGCCGTCACCGGGCCAATGCTTGATCATGGTGGCCACCGAGTCCGTGCCCCAGCCGCTCTTGCCGCCGTCAGTGTACGTGCCCTGGAAGCCCGCGACGTAGTTGGCAGCCATCGCCCCGACCATGGTGGAGTCCTCGCCGAAGGTTCCGGACACTCGCAGCCAGCACGGCTCGGTGGCCAGGTCGATCTGGGGAGACAACGCCGTGCCAATTCCCAGGCTCCTGTACTCCTGGGAGACCATCTGGCCGAACTGAAGCACCGTGTCGGGATCGAATGTGGCTGCCAGTCCCAGCGAACCGGGCCATTTGGAAATCTCCCCGGCCTGGCTGAAGGCGCCGTCACCCGTGGCGGCCGAGCGGGGATCGGAGGAGAAGTTGACCGGAATGTAGGGGGTTTCGGCGGTGGCCAGGGTCTCCACGTAGGCCTGCATCTGGTTGACCCACTGCACGTTGGCAGTAACGTCCGAGCCGCCCGCGTTCAGTACCGCGCGCAGGTACGAATCGGACAGGTACTCCTGCTGCTCGCTCGTCAGCCCATCCTCGGGTGCGCGCTCGTGCGCGGAGAAGAGCATCAACCCGGCCATCTGCTCCTTGGACAGCACGGTGGCGTAGTCGGCGGCGCGCTCGCTTCCCTCCAGACGCCAGTCCTCGGCCGGGTCGAGTTCACCGTCGCCGTTGAGGTCCTTGAAGGCGTAGGTGTACTCGCCGTCGGCCTGCTCGATGATGGTCATGGAACCGTCAGCGGAGTAGGTCAGTACCTGACCGCCATTCGGGTTGACAACGCGGTTGAACCGGGTGCTCCCATCGTCCAGTTCCTGGGTGATGAAGGTGTTGCTGTTGTTCTCTAGGGCAGCGGATGCCGTCGCATCGGCGGTGGAGCCGCCTGAGGTGCATCCCGCCAGGGCCAGGGCCGCCGTCAGCGCGACGGCGGCCATGATTCTTGTTCGCTTGATCCTCATTGATCTCTCCTTGCAGGGTCTTGCAGGCAGGGTCTTGCAGGGTTCACCGGTCATCATATGAGACACAGGTCACTCACGATAGAGATCCGGGCGCAATCTGTCAGTTGCGGCGCACAACTTGCATCCGCGCCGCCCTTCCCGCCCACAGTCCCGCGATGAGAGATGTCGGTATGCCCTTTTGCCCGCCGACAGGAACACCCCTAACCTCGCCAATGCAACCGCCGCAGGACGGTGCAGCCAGTTCAGGAGGACCCAGTGCACACCCAAGCCGATCCGCACGCAGCCCCGCCTGGGGCCGCCCCCACCGCCAACCGCGTCCCCACCGGTCCTCTCGGCCCCGACGCGCCCGGTTACGTCCCTCCCTCTGGGGGCACCGACATCCCTCGGGACACGATCCTGCCCGCCTTCTTCGGGCGTTTCGGGGGCCAGGAGGTACCCGCTGAGCTGCTGCCCGCGCTAGACGAGCTTGAGGCCGCCTACACCGAGGCCGTGGCCGATCCCGCCTTCGAGGCGGAACTGGCCGACCTGCGCGCCGACTACCTGGGGCGGCAGACCCCCATCTTCGAATGCCGCCACCTGCCGCTTTCCGGCGGCGCCCGCATACTGCTGAAGCGGGAGGACCTGGCTCATGGCGGAGCCCACAAGGGCAATAACGCCCTGGGCCAGGCGCTGCTGGCCAAGCGCATGGGCAAGCGGCGGCTGATCGCGGAGACCGGCGCCGGTCAGCACGGCACCGCCACCGCCATGGTGGCGGCATTGATGGGCATGGAGTGCACCATCTACATGGGTGCGCACGACGTGGAGCGGCAGCGTCCCAATGTGGAGCGCATGGAGCTGATGGGCGCGACCGTGGTGGCGGTGAACGCTGGGCAGGCGGGGCTCAAGGATGCGATCGACGCCGCCCTGGCGCAGTGGTGCACCCGCCTGGAGGACACCTTCTACCTGATGGGCTCGGCCACCGGGCCGCATCCCTTCCCAACGATCGTGCGGCACTTCCAGCAGGTCATCTCCGCCGAGTCCCGCCGCCAGGTGCTTGCGCGCTACGGCGCCCTGCCCGATGCCGTCATCGCGGCTGTGGGCGGCGGCTCCAATGCGATCGGAGCCTTCGCCGCCTACCTGGATGACCCTTCGGTGCAGTTGATCGGGGTGGAGCCGGCCGGGCGGGGTCTGGCCACGGGCGAGCACGGCGCCCCCATCAACGCCGGACGCACCGGGGTGCTGCACGGTATGCGCTCCTTCGTCATGCTCGACGACGACGGCACCGTCCTGCCCTCGCACTCGGTCTCCGCCGGGCTCGACTACCCGTCGGTGGGCCCGGAGCACGCCCACCTGGCAGACACCGGTCGGGCACAGTACGTGGCCGTCACCGACGCCGAGGCGCTGGAGGCCTTCCGACTGCTGAGTCGGCACGAGGGCATCATCCCCGCCATGGAGTCGGCGCACGCCCTTGCCCAGGCCCTCAAACTGGCCCGTGAGCATGCCGAGCAGACGCCCGCAGGGCCCGCACCGCTGCTGCTGGTGAACCTGTCCGGCCGCGGCGACAAGGACATGGAGGAGGTGCGCGAGCACCTGTCCGCCCTCCTGGGTTGACCTCCCCGGCGGAAAAATGTCAAGGATCGGCACAAACGGCTCTGCGGCCACCGCTCACTGTTCGGAGAACGTTGAAATCACACGGTTTTCCCGAACAGGTGCGAATCGCTCTGAGCCGTTTGTGCCGATCTCGGACATCTTCAGTGGATCATGGAATCACCGGGCGCTCGCCCGGGCCTTGGCCCGCTTGGAGCGCCACCGCAACACGACGGCGGTCATCGCGCCCACGCACAGCAGGCCGGTGGCCACGTCGATGATGATCGCCATGGTGGTGAGCCGGTCCAGGCCGCCAGCGTCGGTCTCCACGGTGTAGTTGCCGGAGTTGGCCACCGTGTAGAGCACGTTCTTCGAGGCCTGCCGCAGCGCCGTCACCATGGTCGGCGAGTCCTGGTTCTCAATCTCCGAGCGGGCCTGGGAACCCATGCCCAGCATGATGTCGTTGCCGTTGAGCACCGAGTCCATGGTGATCTGGTAGCCGTAGGAGCCGTACCAGTCCGTGAGCACCATGCCTTCAAAACCCCACTCGTCCCGCAGGACTCCGTTGAGCAGGTCGGCGTTGGCACCGGCGTACCGGTTGCCGATGAAGTTGAAGGAGGACATCACCGCATACGGCCCCTCAGCCCGGTTCTTCACCACGATCTCGAAGGGCCTGAGATAGATCTCACGCATCGTCTGCTCGGTGGCGAAGGTCTGCAAGAAGGTGCAGCGGTTGATCTCCTGGTCGTTCATCACGAAGTGCTTGATGTAGCCGTACACGCCCTTGGCCGCCGCCGCATTGGTGGTCGCCGAGGCGATCTTGCCGGCCAGCACGCCGTCCTCCGAGTAGTACTCGAAGTTGCGTCCACCGAAGGCGGTGCGGTGAGTGTTCATGGCGGGCCCGTACCAGCCGTAGATGTGTGCGTCGGCGTACTCCTGGGCGATGCCGGCACCGACCTCGCCTGCCAGCTCGATGTTCCAGGTCTGGGCGATGAGCACCTCGGCCGGGTAGGGGGTGCCCATGACACCGATGACCCAGTCGTTCAGGCCGGCGGGTCCGTCGGAGTCGAGCGTGGCCCGCTTGTCGATGGAGCCGACGGCCACCGTCTGGAATCCGCCGACGGCGACCAGCTCGGACATCTCCTCCACCGTGAGCTGGTCCAGCAGCCTGTCCCACTGTTCATCGTTGTAGGCCAAGCCGGTCATGTCGCGCAGGGCCAGGTCGCCGTTCGCTCCGGTGGTGGGCATGACCGCGTCGGGGTCCTCGTGATCGGCCGGGTTGTAGTTGGCCACCGAGTAGGAGTCGATGAAGGCCTTCTCCTCATCCGTCATGGTCAGGTCCTCCGCAGTCGGTGCGGCGGTGGCCGCGCCGTAGTTGGCGAAGCGGCCGGCGCGGGAGAGGTAGGTGACGCCGCCTGCGGAGTACTCCTCGAAGCGGTTCGTGGCCGTCTCGGAGTCGGAGGCGCGCCCCTGGGCGGAGTAGTCCACGTCGGCGTCCACCCTGAAGGTCTCGGAGTCCAGCACGGTGTGAGAGTCGGAGCGGGCGGAGATGGTGTACTCGCCGGCCTCCAGCACATAACCGCCGTCGACGGTCTTCAGGCCGGAGGAGTCGTAGGAGGCGAGTTCCTCCTTGGGGATCACAAAGTCGATCGCCTGCGTGGCACCGGGGTCCAATAGCTCGGTCTTGGCAAAGTCGTCCAGGTTCACGGACGCCTTCTCGATGCCGCCGTCGGTGTACGGCGGAGTGGAGTACAGCTCGACGACGTCCTTGCCGGCCACGTCACCGGTGTTGGTGACGGTGACCGTCACCTGCACCTCATCCTCGCCGGCATTGAAGGCCGTAATCTCGTGGGTGAAGTCGGTGTAGGACAGCCCGTAACCGAAGGGGTAGCGTACGGCGGCGTCGTAGTTGAATCCCTCCACGCGGTCGTCGTGGGCGGTCTCGTAATAGCGGTAGCCGACGTAGATGCCCTCGTTGTAGCTCACGCGGCCGAGTACGCCCTGGAAGCCGGGATCGGCGGCCGTGTACTGCTCCACCAGGTCATCCACATTCGTGTAGGTGAAGTTGCCGTAGTTGTTGTAGGCGGGCGTGGCGGTCAGGTCATTGACGAACATGTCCACGGTGTGCCCGGAGGGGTTGACCTCGCCGGACAGGATGCGCCCCAGGGCGCCCATGGCGTTCTGGCCGGTTCCGGGGGCGAGCAGCACGGACTTGATGGAGGGGTAGTCGTCCAGCCAACCGAGTTCCATCGTGTTGTTGGAGTTGATTAGGACGATCACCTGGGAGAAGTTGTCGTTGACTATCTGCAGCATGTCCTTCTCGGTGCGTGAGAGCTGCAGGTAGTGGTCGCCCGCCTCGAAGTCGTCGTAGTCGCCGTTGTTGGTGTACTCGGCGTTGAAGTACGAGTAGCGCTCGTTACCACCGGCTACAGTCTCAGCCATCTTGGCGTAGTCGCCGTCGATGACGCCCTTCATATCGGTGGGCAGGTCCTGGCCCTCGCCACCGGAACGGGCGAGCACCACCACGGCGGTGTCGGAGAAGTCCTTCGCCTCGCTGAGCACCTCATCTGTGTAGGCGTCGGCGGTCGGCTCCGGCAGCGTCCAGTCGGTGTAACCGATCGTGCCGGTCTCCAGCAGTGCGCGTGTGTCCCGGTATGAGGTGTAAAGCTGCGTGAGCGTGTCATTGGTGGCGTAGCCGGCGTCGTGCAGGGACTCCAGGACGCCGGTCGCATTGGACATGTCAGCGGCGCCGGAGCCGGTACCACCGTAGATCGGGATGGTGGAGGCCCACCCGAAGACGTTGAGGCTGGTGGTCTCAGCGGGCAGCGGCAGCAGGCCGTCGTCGTTCTCCGCCAGCACGAAGCCCTCGTCACCGACGCGTCCGATGATCTCCTCCGAGGTAGCCCGGGAGACCTCGGAGACGCTGCCCTTCACATTGACCAGGATGGAGACGGTCGAGTACAGCGGACCGAAGACCACCAGATTGCCGATCACGACGGCGGCCACCACGGCGGTCAGTCCGGCGCCCCAGCGCCACAGGTGCCGGTCCCCCTTCTTGGCCAGCCAGTGCGCACCAATCGCCACCGCGATCGCAACCAGGATGATGGCGAGGAGGGCGTAGATGTAGCCGGCGCAGTTGTGCACATATGTCTCAACGTCGGCCGATGACACTCCCATGCCGCCGAGTATCGGCGTCAGGATGTTGATGATGAGTTGGAGCACGATGGTCTCCTTAAACGGGTAGGGGTCGGGTTGCAGGTGGTGGCCCCCGGGTGGGGACCGATACGGCTCAGCGGGTGCGCGTCTGCGCGCAACATCGAGCGGGCCTTCATTGGCAACCAAAACTCTATGGCTCAAACCACATGCCCGCACCAGAAGGTGCATAATCTGTCATCCCGAGCACGTGTTCTGTTCCGTCGACCGCCGTTGGGCCCGTCTCACCACGTGTCGCCGATTTGGCCCGGCCCGCCCGCCGGTCTAGCCTGCCGCCATGACCGCGTTCCGCACCCGCCAGTGGTGGTGGCTCCCCAATGGGCGAGCCGCTCACGCCGCATAGTCGGCGCCGGATCTGATGAGCTCGCCACCTGGCGGGCTCTTCGTATTCGGGGCGGCTTCAGCCGGTGGCACGAACAGGAAGGGACCCCATGACACCTCCCCCACCCGCCGTGCTGACGCGGTCAGTGCGCTATCACGATGACGCCGGTCGGCTACTGGAACACCTGGCGCGCCGCGGCGTGATCGCCGCCACGACGGATCCGGCCGGTAACCCGCGTCCCCTTGACGCGGTGCTGCTGGAGTCCGTCGACATCACCACCAAGGTCTCCCGCACCACTATCGCCGTTCTAGAGGCGGCAACTCGTCTGACCTGTCAAGGACGTGCCGTCACGGTCGAGGCCCTCCCCCAGGCTCTCGCCGACGGCCAGTCCGCCCTGGAACGGCTGCGCGCAGCCCTCGGCGAGTACGTGTCCACGGACTCCTCCGCCGCCCTCGGCCTCGTCTTCCCCCCTGCTCCCGATGGCGTGGAGGAGCGTGAGAGGCTCAAGGCCATCTCCACCATCGAGCCGCTGCGGGTGCTCGCGGCCGCAGCGGTGGATCACCCGCACCTGCCGCTGACGGCCGGCGCATTCGCCTTCGACTACCTGGCGACCTTCGAGACCCTGCCCGAGGTGGCCCCGGGAGCGAACACCTGCCCCGACTACCTCTTCTATGACGCCCGCATCATCCTGGTGATCGACCACCCCACCCGCAGCGCGACACTAGTGGGCGCCTCCGTGGACGCCGCGGACCTGACCGCCCGCCTGGATGCACTGGCGGCCGCCGCCGATGCCTTCGCGGATCAGGTAGCCACCGACGCCGCGCCCACGGAGCGGGCTGCCGCAGCCGGACAGGTTCCTGTGCTGCACGCCGCCCCCACCCAGTCCGACGCCGACTACGCCGCCGTCGTGGAATCCATGAAGGAGTCCATAGCCGCTGGGGACGTCTATCAGGTGGTGCCCGCCCGGGGCTTCACCCTGCCCTGCCCCGACGCGCTGGCCGCCTACCATGCGCTGCGCGAATCCAACCCGAGCCCGTACATGTTCTACGTAGGCGCCCCGGACTTCGAGCTGCTGGGCGCCTCCCCCGAGTCGGCGCTGCTGCACTCGGCCAAGACCGGGCAGGTCGCCATCCGCCCCATTGCCGGCACCCGCCCGCGGGGCCTGACGCCCGACGGGAGCGTCGACCACGAGCGGGACACCCGCCTAGAACTGGAGTTGCGCACCGATGCCAAGGAGGTCGCCGAGCACGTCATGCTCGTGGACCTGGCCCGTAACGACGTCGCCCGCGTGTCGGTTCCAGGCACCCGCCGGGTGGAGGATCTGCTGCGTGTGGACCGCTACAGCCGGGTCATGCACCTGGTCTCGGAGGTATCCGGGCAGCTGGCCCCGGACCTGGATGCGCTGGACGCCTTCCGTGCCTCCATGACCATGGGCACTCTCACCGGCGCCCCCAAGCTGCGGGCGGCCGAACTGATCCGGGAGGCCGAGGGGGTGCGCCGCGGCAGCTACGGCGGCTCGGTCGGCTACTTCCGCGGCGACGGCGAACTGGACACCTGCATCGTCATCCGTTCCGCCTTCGTCCGCGATGGGACAGCCCTGGTGCAGGCCGGCGCGGGCGTGGTCGCCGACTCGGTACCCGCGGCCGAGGCCGCCGAGACGGTGCACAAGGCCAGCGCGGTACTGGCCGCCATCGCCGCCGCCCAGGGAGCCGGTCTCGTCATTGACTCCGACGCGGGCGAGGCACCGGCCCCCGCGGCCACTGCTGGGGAAGAGAGGCGCTGACATGCACGTGGTCCTGCTCGACAATCGCGATTCCTTCGTCTACAACCTGGTGGACCAGTTCGCCTCCCTCGGGGCGAGCATTGAGGTCTACCGCAACACCGCACCGGCAGCCACGGTGCTGCGCGCACTTGAACCCGGCGGCGGCCACGCACCCACCGATACCGCCCGCAGCGGGCGCCCGGTGCTGTGCCTTTCCCCCGGGCCCGGCCACCCCCGCACCTCCGGGAACCTGATGGAACTGATCCACGCGGCCGTGGACCGCACCATCCCCACACTCGGCATCTGCCTGGGCTTCCAGGCGATCGTCGAGGCCTGCGGCGGCGCCATTGGGCGGGTCGGCCCCGTGCATGGCCGCAGCGTACGCGTCGAACTGACCGAGGCGGGACGCACCTCCCCGGCCTTCCAGGCGCTCCCCGACGGCCGCCTGGACGTGGCCCGCTACCACTCACTGGGAACCCGAGAACTGCCCGCAGCGCTCACCCCGCTGGCGGTGACCACTGCGGAAGATCCTGTCGGCTCCGGCGTCGTCATGGCGGCCAGACACCGCTCCCGTCCCGTCGTCGGCCTGCAGTTCCACCCCGAATCGGTCCTGACCCCGCAGGGTCCCGGCATCCTGCATGCACTCACTGCGGATCTGGCCGCCGCGGCCGCCACCTGACCCCGTATCAAATCAGCACCACGATCCATCTTCAAGGAGTTCATCATGACCCCCGCGCCCGCCGAGAACAACGCCATGCATACCCCGGGCACTCCCACCGCCCCGGCGATCGCCGACGCCGAGGATGCCCACCGCCTGCTGCGCGGCGTCATCCAGGGCCGACGCCTGACCCAGGATGAGACCGGCGTGGTCTTCGCCGCGCTCGGCGCCGGAGACCTGTCCGAGGCGGAGACCGCCGCCCTGCTGGCCGCCCTGCACGCCCGCGGCGAAACCGCCGATGAGGTGGCCGGCGCCGCAAGCGCCTTCCGCGACGCGGCCCGACCCTTCCCCGAGGTCACCTTCCCGCTGGTGGACGTGGTCGGAACCGGCGGCGACGGCGTGGGCACCATCAACATCTCCACCGGTGCCGGCATCGTGGCCGCCTCCATGGGGGTGTCGGTGGCCAAGCACGGCAACCGGGCCGTGTCCTCCAAGACCGGGGCCGCCGACGTCGTCGCCGCCCTGGGCCTGCCCCTGGACGTCAGCCCGGAACAGGCGGTGGAGATCCTGGCCCGCGACCACTTCACCTTCCTGTTCGCCCAGGCCTACCACCCGGCCATGCGGCACGTGGCCCCGATCCGCAAGGCCCTGGCCACCCCGACGATCTTCAACGTGCTGGGCCCCCTGCTCAACCCCGCGCACCTGACCTACCAGCTGATGGGTGTGGCCGACCCGGACATCTTGGACATGATCGCCCAGACCATGGTCAAGCTCGGCCGCAAACGGGCCCTGATCGTGCACGGCGCGGGCACCGACGAGATCGCCGTGCACGGCCCCACCCAGGTGCGGGAGGCAACCCCGCGCGGTGTCAAGTCGTACGAGGTCACCCCGGAGGAACTGGGGGTGTCCACTTACGCGCTCCAGGACGTGCTGGGCGGCGAGCCGGAGGAGAACGCCGCCCTGCTGCGGGAGGTCTTCGCCGGCCGGGGCGAGCCTGCCCACCGGGACGCCATCGCCGTCAATGCCGGCGCCCTGCTGTACCTGGCCGGTCCGGCGGACAACCTGGCCGACGGCACTCGCATGGCCCTGGACCAGTTGTCCAGTGGCCGGGTGGCCGAGCACCTGGCCTCCATGACCAAGGCGGAGGCCGCGGAGGGTGAGACCCGATGAGTGGCGCCCCCAACGCCGGCGGTGCCCGGCCTCAGCGCCGTCCGGTGGACGAGCGGTTGATCGCCACCGGCACCGTCCTGGATGCGATCGTGGCCGCACGGCGTGAGCGCCTGCCGGAGCTGCGCGCCCGCTTCGGGCACCTGCGCGCCGAGCAGTTGGAGCCCTCCCGGCGCTCCTTCGCCGACGCCCTGCGCACCCGCAGCGGCGATCACGCGAGCCCGCGGCCCGCCCTGATCATGGAGTGCAAGTCCGCCTCCCCCTCACGCGGCACGATCCGCTCCAGCTATGACCCGGCCGCGCTGGCGCGCGCCTACGCGCCGTGGGCGGCGGCGGTGTCCGTGCTGACCGAGCCGGACCGCTTCAACGGCTCCTTCGAAGACCTGGCCGCCGTGCGTGCCGTGGTGGATGTGCCGGTGCTGTGCAAGGACTTCATCGTGGATCCCGTGCAGGTGCTGGCCGCCCGCAGCCTGGGCGCGGACGCGATCCTGCTGATGCTCTCGGTGGTGCCGGACGACGTCTACGCCGAGCTGGCGGAGCTGGCGCACTCGCTGGGCATGGAGGTACTCACAGAGGTGTCCACGCCTGCGGAGATGCACCGGGCCACGGCCCTGGGGGCACAGGTGATCGGCATCAACAACCGTGACCTGCGCACCCTGGCCACAGACGTCTCCCGCACGGAGCAGATGGCGCCGCTGGCGCCGTCCGGCGTGGTGCTGGTGGGCGAGTCCGGCGTGGAGACGGCCGCCGACGTGCGGCGCCTGGCCGGGCAGGTGGATGCCCTGCTGATCGGCTCGGCCCTGTCGGCGGCGCCCGACCCGGGCGTGGTGGCCGAGGTGCTGGCCACCGCCGTGCCGGTGCCCGAACGCGGTCAGGCACGCGACGCCGCCAACGCCGCCCAACGGGCGGCCGGTACGGACACCGCCCGGGCGCAGCGGGAGCACGCCGACCACACGCACCCGCGGTTGAGCGCCTACTTCGGCCCCTACGGCGGCCAGTACGTGCCGGAGCTGCTGATCCCCGCCCTGGACCAGCTGGAGGACGCCTTCATCGACGCCCAGGCGGACCCGTCCTTCGCCGCCGAGTTGGACAAGCTCATGCGCCGCTACCTGGGGCGCCCGACCCCGGTGACGGAGTTGCACAACCTGCCCCGCGAGGGCAACGCCCGCATCTTCCTCAAGCGGGAGGACCTGGTGCACGGCGGCGCCCATAAGGGCAACCAGGTGCTGGGACAGGCCCTGCTGGCCAAGCGCATGGGCAAGACCCGCATCATCGCCGAGACGGGCGCCGGCCAGCACGGCACCGCCACAGCGATGGTGTGCGCTTTGCTGGGCCTGGACTGCACCATCTACATGGGCGCCACCGATGTGGTGCGGCAGGCGGCCAATGTGGAGCGCATGGAGCTGATGGGGGCGCGGGTAGTGCCCGTGGCCAGCGGCGCCGGCACCCTGAAGGACGCCGTCAACGAGTCCCTGCGCGACTGGACCGCATCCTTCGCCACCACCCACTACCTGCTGGGAACCGCCGCCGGGGCGCACCCCTTCCCCACGATCGTGCACGACTACCACCGCTGCATCTCCCTTGAGGCGCGCGCCCAGATTCTGGCCCTGACCGGGCGCCTACCCGATCAGGTGATCGCCTGCGTGGGCGGCGGCTCGAACGCGATCGGCATGTTCTCAGAGTTCATCGACGACGTCGGCGTCAGCCTGATCGGCGTGGAACCGGCCGGCGAGGGGCTGGACACGCCCCGCAACGGTGCCCCCATCAACAACGGCACCACCGGCATCCTGCACGGGGCGCGCAGCTACCTGATGCGCACCCCGGAAGGGCAGGTGGAGGAGTCCTTCTCGGTGTCGGCGGGGCTGGACTACCCCGGCGTCGGGCCCGAGCACGCCTGGCTGGCCGATTCCGGGCGGGCCCGGTACGTGGCGATCACCGACGACGAGGCGGTGGAGGCCTTCCGACTGCTGAGCCGCTGGGAGGGCATCATCCCGGCCCTGGAGTCCGCCCACGCGCTCGCCCAGGCCCTCAAGATCGCTCGCGAGACTCCACCCGATGCCCCCACGCCGCACCTGCTGGTGTGTCTGTCCGGGCGCGGGGACAAAGACTTGGAGCAGGTGCGCATGCGCCTGGGCGGCAGCTTCTCCGAGGACTCCGCCGTCGCCCGGGCGGCCGCCATGGTCGAAGACATGGGCAAGCGCACTGAGTACCTGTCGCTGGCGCGTCCCGGGGTGGCGACCACACCATCCGCCCCGGGCGAGGAACCACATGAGGAGGCCTGAGATGAGCCGTTATCCCGCCATGTTCTCCCGCCTGGCCGATGCCGATGAGGGCGCCTTCGTGCCCTTCGTCATGGTCGGTGACCCGAACCCCGCCGCCTCCGAGGCGATCATTGAGGCACTGATCGACGGCGGCGCGGACGCCCTGGAACTGGGCACACCCTTCTCCGACCCGGTGGCCGATGGGCCGACGATCCAGCGCGCACACCTGCGTGCGCTTAACGCCGGGGTGGGCTTCGCCGACTGTCTGGAGGTGGTGTCACGGGTGCGTGCACGCCACCCTCAGCTGCCCATCGGCATGCTCATCTACGGCAATGTGCCCTTCGCAATCGGCCTGGATGCCTTCTACGCCCGCTGCGCCGCCGCCGGCATCGACTCGGTGCTGTTGCCGGATGTGCCGGTGCGCGAGTCGGCGGGGTTCTCGGACGCCGCCGCGGCCGCCGGGATTGATGCCGTGTACATCGCCCCGCCTTCGGCGGCCGCCCAGACCCTGGACGCGGTGGCCGAGGCCTCCCGCGGTTACGTGTACGCGGTCTCTCGGGTTGGGGTGACCGGCACCGAGCGCGCCTCCTCCACCGTGGGCCTGGCACAGTCGGTGGCACGCCTGCGCCATGATGCTGCCGCGCCGGTGATGCTGGGCTTCGGCATCTCTGCTCCCGGGCAGGTGGCGGAGGCGATTGCGGCGGGCGCGGACGGGGCGATCTCCGGATCCGCAACCGTGAAGATCATCGAGTCCCACGTGCCAACGCTGGCCCGCCTGGCGCAGAAGTCCGGCGAGGACTCACCCGCGTACGCCGCCGCCCTGGCGGCGCTCCAGACCGAGCTGCGTGATTTCGTCGCCACCATGAAGGCCGCCACCCGCCGAGGTCGGTAGGACTTACGTGCCGAGGTCGG
>NZ_JAUMUL010000028.1:7064-40567 GCF_030530635.1 Actinomyces sp. | reverse complement strand
TCCGCCCCTACCTGTAAGCAACAACCCGCTTACACAGAAAACTTGACAGGCTCCGGGAGCCAGCCGCGTCCTCGGGCGACTTGCCGAGGGCCATGGGAGAAAGGTCATCCTCTGCGACACCCACCGGAAGACGCGCAAGCATGGGGCCGTTCCCGTATCGACCGACCTCGGTACGTAACAACTACCGACCTCGGCACGTAACAACTACCGACCTCGGGGAGGGGCTAGTGCCGGTATCGCGAGGGGCGGTGGGGAGGAGTTTCTGCTCCGGGGCGGATGTCATTGGACACCAGGGCGGTGACTTCGTCCGGAGCCAGTGGCCGGCCGGCGCGCACCTCCTCCAACAGCAGGCGCACGGCCGCCTCATTGCTGCTTGCCGCCTCGGCGGCGGCCAGTTGACGCTGGTAGGAGGCTCCGGCCGTGAGGGTGGCGCGCACGCCGTCCAGCTCCACCTCGCAGCCCAGGTCCGCGGCCACCGGCGCCAAGTCGTTCAGCATGCGTGCGACCGTGTCCGTCACCAGTTCCTCCGTCCCGGAGGAATCGGTGATGAGGATGGCATCCATGCCGTAACGGGCGGAGCGCCACTTGTTCTCATTGACGTACCAGGGCGGCAGCGCGTCCAACTGCTCGCCACGGTCCAGACGCCGCGAGAAGTCCTCCACCAGGCACTGAGTCAGGGCGGCGATTCCGGCCAACTCGGTCAGGTTGGTGGCCGCGTCGCAGGAGCGCACCTCAATGGTCCCCAGCCGCGGCGACGGGCGCACGTCCCAGCGGACCTCTGTGAAGTCCTCAATGACCCCGGTGTGGACCATGTCGCCTACGAAGCCCTCCAACTCCTGCCAGGTGCCCAACTGATGCGGCGCCCCCGCCGTCGGCAGCTGTTGGAACATCATGGCCCGGTTGTCCGCGTAGCCGGTGGAAGCCCCCGCCCAGAACGGGGAGGAAGCGCTCAGGCATTGTAGGTGGGCGGCGCGGGTTAGCAGGGCTGACAGGATCGGCAGGACCTTGGAGCGGTCCTCAACGCCGACGTGCACATGGGTGCCGAAGATGAGCATCTGGTGACCCCACAGGCGAGTGCGCTCCACCAGCCGGGCGTAACGCTCGGCATCGGTGACCTTCTGCACGAGCGGGTCGGCGAAAGGATGTGTGCCGGCGCTGGCCAGCTCCACGTGCAGCGGCTCGGTGACCGGCAGCAGCCGGTCGTAGGCCAGAGCTATGTCCTCAATGCACTCGGCGACCGTGTTGCGGGCGCCGGATACCAATTCCACGGTGTTGAGCATCATCTCGCCGTGGATATTCGGGTCATCGCTCATCGGGCGCAGAATGTCTGCCGCGCACTGTCGCAGATCCAAGCTGTCACGATCGACGAGCTGCAACTCCCATTCGATGCCGAGCGTGGAGCGTTCGGAGTGGGCGAATGGCAGTGCCTCCCGATGACTCAGGTGGGACTTGAGAGGTCGGGTGAAGGCAGGTGTGGTCGGTGTCATGGCGGTGCTCCTCACGTAGGCGGATGAGCGGTCTACGAGTCTGGGAGGGGGCGCCGACGGCGCCGAGACTGTGGTCGTCCGATCCGGACTGGATCAGGCGCCCACAGGCCCAGAACAGGCGGTGGTTACGGCCTCGACGACGAGTACGGCCCCCTTGGGGGAGCGGTCATGAACGGCGTCTCGGGGGCCGACACGGGTCAGCAGCCAGGTCTCTGCGGCATCCCCGTGCGGACGCAGCGAGGTGCGCAGTGCATCGGGGGAGGTGCCCACCCCGCGGGCGTGTATCTCCAGACGTCCGATGCCGCGACTGCGTACGCGGGTGCGCAATGCCTTCAGGTGCAGGGGCAACACCTCCACCAGCCGCCAGGTGCGGACGAAGGGAGCCAGTTCCGCACCGGTCGGGTTGGGACCGGTCAGATAGGCGATGCGGTGACCGACTGGGCGTGCCCTCAGGCGTTCTCCGAGGTGGGCGACCAGACCGGCGCGGATGGCGGCGCCGTCGGGCTCATAAATGAAGGGGCCCAGGGACTCCGGCCCGGTCACCGGATCGAGCTGACTCGGGGGAGTCGAAGGGGCGGAGCAGTCGGGATCGGCCAATGTGTGCGCGGTCATCTCGCCGTCCCGGCGGGAGTGCAGTACCAGTGCAGAACGGCCCGGCCCCTCTACGGCGAGCGGACCGCACCAGATACCGGCTTCGACCACTTCACGGTCCACGCTCACCCACTGCACGTGAGAGTCGGCGGGCAGCAGCGCATGGTCGATGCCGGGGGCGGCCTTCACCCCCAGTGCTGCGACCTGCTCCCTTAGGGCCAGGATCCGCTCCAGTGGTGGTGACCACTGGGCCGGATTCTCAATGCGTCGTCCGGCGGCGCGGCGGGCCGGATCGGCGAAGACGGCGTCGACGCCCTCGGCGGCCAGATCCAGACTCAAAGCGTCGGCACAGCGCACCTCGGCGTTGGGGAAGGGGGTGAGATTCACGGTGGCCAGCGCCGCCGTCGGCTCGTCCCACTCGACGGCCAGCACGCGGCTGCACAAGGCGGCCAATGCCATTGAGTCCCCACCGATACCGCAGCCCAGATCCGCCACGTGGCGGACATCGGCGCGGGCGTAGCGAGAGGCGTGGTGGGCGGACACCGCCAGCCTGGTGGCCTGCTCCAGGCCGTCGGGAGTGAACAGCATGCGGTCGGCGAAGGGGCCGAACTTTGCGGTAGCGCGGCCGCGCAGCCGCTGCTGGGTCAGGGCCGCTGCCACCAGTGCGGGCGAATGGCCCTCCCGTCGCAGCGACTCGCCCAGAGCCAGGGACTGCTCAGGGTCGTAGGCGGGCAAGGAGTCGAGTAGCCGCCATCCCTCAGGAGTCAGCAGCGGGGCGAAGTCGGATCCGTCCATCGCCCAGAATCATGACACGGCAACCCGCCTGCGTGCCGCATCGGGAGAGTTGTCTCACTTACCGGTCATCGTGTCGGCGACCAATCGGCATGAGTGGCTCACCCACAGTGACCTGTCCCGCACCCGCCGGGTGTGCGCGGCTGGCGGAGTGTGCGGATGGAATCAGGAGGTGATCGTCACGACCCCCATCAGGCGCTACGCTGGCACGCCTGATGGCGGGTGGGGCATGGACGTCGGGCGTGCACCGGGCGTGGCCCCACGCAACAACGAGCGACCCCGGCTGCCGGTCGGGAGAAGGAGGACCTGCGTGGCACGACGCAATAGGCGCCGCTGGCGGTGGGCCGTGGGCGGACTGGTCGCGCTCGCGGTAGCCGCGGTGGCAGTGCCCAACGCCTGGGTGTGGCTGGCCTCCGCTGGACATGTGACCGAGCATGGGACAGCCGATGACGACGCGACAGCACCGGTCGCGATTGTGCTGGGCGCCTCCGTGTACTCCTCCGGTGAGCCCTCGCCGTGGTTGCGTTACCGCTTGGACGTGGCCGTGGATCTATACGAGTCGGGGCGCGTGGACGCCATCCTGGTTTCGGGTGATAACGGTCAGGCGACGTACAACGAGCCCATAGCCATGCACGAGTACCTGGTGCAGGCGGGAATACCGGCGCAGGCGATCGCCGTCGACTATGCGGGCTTCGACACCTATGCCACGTGCGTGCGCGCCCGCAGTGTCTTCGGCGTATCCGAGGCGATCCTCGTCAGTCAGGACTTCCATGAACCACGGGCCGTAGCGGTGTGTCGGAGCGTCGGCGTGCAGGCGTCCGGCGTGGGGGACGGACGCGCCCGTGCCAACCGCAGCACCTGGGCATACAGTTGGCTGCGTGAGCGCGGAGCCTCCGTCAAGGCCGCCTGGGACGTGGTCACCGACCGCACGCCCATGCTGGGAGACCGGGAGACCGGCGTCGACGAGGCGATCGCCTGGACCCGCGCCAGGCGGAATGCGTGAGTATCGGCGCCGGCCGACACCGCCGCGTCCGGAGCCGGCCGGCATGCCGCGCCCGACGCAGGCCACTGGCCGGGATGAGCGATTTAGCACTCGCATTGACTGAGTGCTAACGGTGCGCGTAGATTCTCCCCCGGCGCGTGAAGTGCTTCGGCTCCTCGCGCGACCCGCAACTCACGCGTGTCGGTCCGACCCCCGCGACGGCGGCTTGGCACCTCGGGATGCGGCATCCTGTCATTACACACTCAAGAAGCGAGAAGGGGAGAACGCATGTCGATCTCCATCAAGCCGCTCGAGGACCGGATCGTCGTGCAGACGGTCGAGGCCGAGCAGACCACCGCGTCCGGGCTGGTCATCCCGGACACCGCCAAGGAGAAGCCGCAGGAGGGCAAGGTCGTGGCCGTGGGCCCGGGCCGTGTCGACGACTCCGGCAAGCGCATCCCGGTGGACGTTGCCGAAGGCGACGTCGTCATCTACTCCAAGTACGGCGGCACCGAGGTCAGCTACGAGGGCGAGGACTACCTGATCCTGTCCGCACGTGACGTCCTGGCGGTCGTCACCCGCTGATCCGGTAGTTCACCGGCCTACTCAAGGCTCGCTGTGGGGGGGGCGGGCCCTGCCGGGCGCCCCCCCGGCGGGGCGGGGGGGGGGGTTTCCCGGGGGGCCGCGGGGGGGGTCGCCCCCCGTTGTTCGGGTAGTACCCGGGCCAAACCCCGGGTGGGGGTGGGGGGCCGGCCGGGGCCCGCCCCCCCCACGGTCGTGCCGCGGGAGCTGTTTCCCGGGCGCTCCGCGGCTGGTGCCAGGCTGCGCCGTGCGTGGCGCCTGTGGCGGCTCTCCGGCGTGCGTCGGCCACCGCGCGGGTTTTACGATGCTTACGTGAGCGACTCGATCACCAGCCCCGACACCTTCGCCCCCACCGGACTTACCTATGACGACGTCCTCCTGCTGCCCAGGCTGACCGACGTCATCCCCTCCGAGGTCGATACGACCTCCCGCCTGACCCGCCGCATCTGCCTGGCCACCCCGCTGCTGAGCGCCGCCATGGACACCGTCACCGAGTCCGACATGGCCATCGCCATGGCCCGGCAGGGCGGCATCGGCATCCTGCACCGCAACCTGTCGATCGAGGAGCAGGCCCAGCACGTGCGCCGGGTAAAGCGCTCGGAGTCGGGCATGGTCTCCGATCCGGTCACGGTCGGCCCGGACGCCACCATCTCCCAGCTGGACGAGTTGTGCGGCCACTACAAGGTGTCCGGTTTGCCGGTCGTGGACGACGCCGGCAACCTGTTGGGCATCATCACCAACCGCGATCTGCGCTTCGTGCCGCCCGAGCGCTGGGACACCCTGAAGGTGCGCGAGTGCATGACTCCCCGCGAGCGGTTGATCACCGGGCCTGTTGGTATCTCCCGTGAAGACGCCAAGGCCCTGCTGGCCGAGCACCGCATTGAGAAGCTCCCCATAATCGACGCCGCAGGTCGCCTGTCCGGGCTGATCACCGTCAAGGACTTCGTCAAGACCGAGCAATACCCCTCCGCCACCAAGGACGCTGCCGGGCGTCTCGTGGTCGGTGCGGCCGTCGGCTACTGGGGCGACACCTGGGAGCGGGCCGGCGCCCTGGCCGACGCCGGTGTGGATGTGATCGTGGTGGACACCGCCAATGGCGGGGCTAAGCTCGCCCTGGAGATGATTTCCCGTATCAAGGCCGATCCGGCCTTCGCCGGCATTGAGGTGATCGGCGGCAATGTGGCCACCCGCGAGGGCGCCCAGGCACTCATAGACGCCGGCGTGGACGCCGTCAAGGTGGGGGTGGGCCCCGGCTCCATCTGTACCACCCGTGTGGTTGCGGGAGTCGGCGTGCCCCAGGTGACCGCCGTCTACGAGGCCGCCCGCGCCTGCACCCCGGCCGGTGTGCCGCTTATCGCCGACGGCGGCCTGCAGTACTCCGGTGATATCGCCAAGGCGCTGGTGGCCGGGGCGGACACCGTCATGCTCGGCTCCCTGCTGGCCGGATGCGCTGAGTCCCCCGGGGACCTGGTGTTCGTCAACGGTAAGCAGTGGAAGCGTTACCGGGGCATGGGGTCGCTCGGGGCGATGACCTCGCGCGGCCGCAAGTCCTACTCCAAGGACCGCTACTTCCAGGCCGACGTCTCCGGGGACGACAAGATCATCCCCGAGGGCATCGAGGGGCAGGTGCCCTTCTCCGGGGCTCTGGCCGATGTGGTCTACCAGCTGGTCGGCGGCCTGCACCAGTCGATGTTCTACGTGGGGGCGCGCACCATCCCCGAGCTGAAGGCCAATGGCCAGTTCGTGCGCATCACCGCGGCCGGACTCAAGGAGTCTCACCCGCATGACGTGAAGATGACCGTGGAGGCTCCCAACTACACCGGCCGCGAGTCCTGAACGCGGGTGCGGCGCCAGTCTTGGTGAACTGACCCGTAGTCGGCGCTTCACGCGCCATCGGGAAGCGGCCAGGCCGGGTCCACATCGGGCGTGCGGCCGCGCCGGCGCAGGAACTCATTGAATGACTCCGCCCAGTCGCGGTGCGCTGCCGCCTGCCAGGCCATCAGCTCCGCACGCGGGATGCGGGCGATCTCCGGGTGGGCGTAGGCCATGGCGTCCAGTACATCCAGGGTGGCGACTACATCCACCTCGGCGGTGTGCAGGCCGCCCGCCTGCGGGTCCACGCCGTAGAAGGCGCACAAGTCCGTCAGACGCCGCTTGCCCCCGCGGTAGCGGTCCACTCGGCGGTCGATCACCAGCGGGTCCACCACCGGCCCCAGCTCCCGCCCCAGCCGTTCGCGCACGGTGGGCAGGTGGTGCCGGGTCAGTTCGGCCTCCAACAGGGTCAGGTCGTAGGCGGCGTTGTAGGCGACCACGGGTGTGCCCGCGGACATGGCTGCGCTCAGCGCGGAGGCCACCTCCTCCAGCACCTCGCCGACCGGGCGGCCCTCGGCGCGGGCGCGCTCGGTGCTGATGCCGTGCACGGCCGCGGCCGAGGCGGGGATGGGCACGCCCGGGTCCGCCAACCAGGTGGTCACCCGCTGCGTACGGGCGCCGTCCGCGCCGCGCGGGCCGCGAGCGACGAGCGCCGCCGTCACCAGCCGGTCGGTGGCGGGGGAGACCCCGGTGGTCTCCGTATCGAATCCGAGCAGCGGGCCGAAGGCCCATGATTCTGCCTGTGAGTCCGGGGCGGGGTGTGATGGCTGGCTCATGGCACCGAGTGTGCCATCGGCCTCCGACACGAAAAGCGGGCCGCCGGCCCCGCACACCCCCTGCGCTGAGATCGGTAGAAGTTACGTGCCCAGATCGGTAGATATGGCGGCCAGGCGCCCGCCGCCTTGATGGCGCCCGCCTCCGTGAGCGGCGTCATGCACGCGCGTAACCGCCACGCACACGTGTTTGCCCCCAGACGCACGAGTTTTGGAGGTTTACACGTGTCTTGCACCTGCAAAGCTCCGAAACTCGTGTGTCTGAGGAGAACCCGTGTTTGAGAGGTGAAGTCGTGTTTGTGGCGTGCCCGGGGCCGGTCCAGGCCGGCGGTCAGTGCCGGCACGGGGGCGGGCAAACCGGTGCACGTGCCGGGCGGACTGTCAAAATCGATGACAAACGGCTCAGCGGCGTCCCCGCACGCGCTGCGTGTCATTGGAATTACAACGTTCGCCGGTGCGTGTTCAAGCCGGCAGCCGGTGTTTGTCAGCGATTGTGACACCTCCGGCCCGGGGCAGCCCCTGGGCGCCGCTGCGGCCTGATCGCCTGGTCTACGCCCAAACGGCTGCTGACAGCCGTCGACACCGGCGGACGGCGTATCTCGCCGTCCCGAGTGTGCTCGCTACGATGCTCTTCATGAGCGGTGAGATTGAGATAGGGCGGGACAAGCGCGCCCGCCAGGCCTATTCCTTCGACGACATTGCGCTGGTCCCGGCGCGCCGCACCCGCGACGTGCGGGATGTGCGCGTCGACTGGCAGGTAGACGCCTACCACGTGGACCTGCCGGTGATGGCCTCACCCATGGACTCGGTGATGAGCCCCGAGACGGCGATTCTGGTTGGACGGCTCGGCGGCATCGGCGTACTGGATCTGGAGGGGCTGTGGACCCGCTACGAGGATCCGGCGCCGGCACTGGAGCGCATTCGCTCCGCCGCGCCCGAGCAGGCCACCGCCGTGCTGCAGGAGGTCTACCTCCCGCCGGTGCGGCCCGAACTCATCGTCTCCCGTCTTGAACAGATCCGGCAGGCCGGCGTCGTCGTAGCCGGACGGCTCAGTCCCTCGCAGACCCAGCGGCACTGGCGCACCGTCGTGGACGCCGGTGTCGATCTCCTGGTCATCCGCGGCTCGGTGGTCTCCGCCGAGCACGTGTCCGGTTCGGTCGAGCCCCTCAACCTCAAGCGCTTCATCTACGAACTGGACGTGCCCGTGGTGGTCGGCGGCGTAACCACCTACACCGCCGCCCTGCACCTGATGCGCACCGGAGCTGCGGGCGTGCTTGTCGGCCAGGGCGGTGGTGCCTCATCCTCCGTGCGTCAGGTTCTCGGCCTGCACATGCCCATGGCCACCGCCGTCGCCGACGTCGCCGCCGCCCGGCGTGACTACATGGACGAATCCGGCGGGCGTTATGTGCACGTGATCGCCGACGGGTCGGTAGGCAACTCCGGCGACGTCGTCAAGGCCATTGCCTGCGGCGCCGACGCCGTCATGCTCGGCGCCGCCCTCGCCCGCGCCCAGGAGGCCCCCGGCGGCGGCTACCACTGGGGTGCCGAGGCCCGCCACGAGCGGCTGCCCCGCGGCTATCGCAGCCACGTCGGCACAGTCGGCACCATGGAACAGATCCTCTCCGGCCCCTCGGACCGTGCCGACGGCACCCTGAACCTCATGGGCGCCCTGCGCCGCACACTCGCCACCACCGGCTACGCCGACGTCAAGGAGCTGCAGCGCGTCGAGATCGTCGTCGCCCCCTACGAGCCGAGCTGACTAAGCGCCGTGGACGCGGCGGATCGACACCGCCTGTGCGTCCGCATGCGCGTGCATGTTTGACGCCACCCATTTCTTCGACTATAAAATAATCCGCGCCCCGGGCCGTGCCACAGCGGTCATCGCACGGGGATGCCCGCACGATCCCAGCCGTGGATTGAGACAAGTCGAAGGAGACGCCGTGACCGATTCCCGTAACGTCCACCTGCGCCGCGGCGGCACATCGCTCATCGTGGGCCTGCTACCCGACCGGCACCCCGTGGTACGCCATTGGGGCGAGGATCTGGGCGGGTTCGAAGGCGCGGCCTTCGCCGATGTCGGCCTGGCGCAGACCATGGCCACCGGTTCCAACCAGAGTTGGACCACCCCCGACCTGCCGGTGCTGCCACTGCCGCATCTGGGTTGGTCGGCACGCCCCGCCGTCCTGCTGCACCGCGCGGACGGCTCGGCCTTCTCCGTGCATCCGCAGACCGTCAGCCACACTGTCGAGACCGTGGAAGCCCCCGGTGGAGCGGCCGACGTGATCACCTCCACCGCACGCGACACCATTCACGGCATTGAGCTGACCACAGTGCTGCGGCTGGAGCCCACCGGACTGCTGCGCCTGCAAGCCCAGGTCGCCGACACTGCCGGGCCCGATGCCGCACCCCTGGTGATCGATGAACTCACCCCGGTGCTGCCGGTGCCCGCCGACGCCACCGAGCTGATGGACTTCACCGGACACCACGCCTTCGAGCGTCAGCCCGTGCGCACGCCCTTCGCTCCCGGCATCCGGCTGCGCGAGTCCTGGGAAGGCCGTCCGGGACACGATGCCTTCACCTGGATGGTGGCCGGCACCGCCGGCTTCGGTTGGCGCCGCGGCCGGGTGCACGGCGTCCACCTCGCCTGGTCCGGCAACACCCGTGCTCTGGCCTCCCACCCCTCCCAGGGCTACCGGTTGCTGGGCGCGGGGGAGCTGCTCCAGCCCGGTGAAGTGGTGCTTGGTGCCGGACAGTCCTACACCACGCCCTGGTTGGTGGCCTCCTGGGGGGATGGCCTGGATGCCCTGGCCGCGCGCTCGCACGCTCATGTGCGCGCGCTGCCCTCCTACCCGACTCGGCCCCGCCCCGTCCTACTCAACGTCTGGGAGGCCGTCTACTTCAACCACGATCTGGACACCCTGAAGGCTCTGGCCGACGAGGCCGCGGCAATAGGAATCGAGCGCTTTGTCGTCGACGACGGCTGGTTCGGTTCCCGGCGCGACGACACCTCCGGCCTGGGGGACTGGCAGGTCTCCCCGGAGGTCTGGCCCACCGGACTGGAGCCGCTGGCGGAGCACGTGCGCTCCCTCGGCATGGAGTTCGGGCTGTGGTTCGAGCCGGAGATGATCAACCTGGACTCCGACCTGGCTCGCGCCCACCCCGACTGGGTCCTGTCCGACGGTGCCGGCGGCGCCGTCGAGCACCGGCACCAGCGGGTCCTGGATCTGACGGCGCCCGGCGCCTGGGAGTACCTGTACGGGGCCATTGCCGACTTGGTGGAGCGCCTCGACATCGCCTACATCAAGTGGGACCACAACTCCACGGTGCTCGCCGCCGGGCACATGGCGCCCAACACCGACCTCGGCACCCGCTACGGTGCCCCGGCCGTGCACGATCAGACCGTCGCCCTCTACCGGCTCATGGACGCCCTGCATGAGCGCTTCCCGGGGCTGGAGATCGAGTCCTGCTGCGGCGGCGGCGGCCGCATCGATCTGGGCATCATTGAGCACACCCAGCGCGTTTGGACCTCGGACTGCAACGACGCCCACGACCGCACCGCCATCAACCGCGGCACCACGACCCTGCTGCCGCCGGAGTTGATCGGCACCCATGTGGGCTCCGGTCGCGACCACACCACCCTGCGTATGCTGGACGTCTCCTTCCGGGCGGCCACGGCGCTGTGGGGCCATATGGGCGTCGAGTGGGACCTGCTGAGTGCCACCGACGCCGATAAGCGCGGCCTGGCCGAGCTGATCGCCCTGCACAAGCAGTTGCGCCCCCTGCTGCATGCCGGCACCGTCGTCCACGCCGACGTCGATGAGGAGGATGCCGTGCGCGTCCAAGGGGTGGTCGCCCCCGACCGCTCCGACGCCCTGTACGGGCTGACCGCTCTGGGGCAGGCGCTCACTTGGCCCGGCGCGCCGCGGCCTCTACCCGGCCTGGACCGTGAGCGCAGCTACCGGGTGCGGCTGGCAGCGCCACTGTATGAGGGGCACGTTTATGAGGCCGCCTGGACCCGTCCGGAGGGCATCGTTCTGCCCGGCTCCTACCTGGTGTCCACCGGGCTGTCGCTGCCGGTCATTCACCCGGACCATACGCTGCTGGTGCGCGTCACCGCCGTGTGAAGGCCGGTCGGGCCGCCGCCTGATCGGGACGGCTCGACCGGCACCTCCCATTCAGCTTCGAACCGTCATCGAAATCCCCAATAAGAACGGAGCGCTCACCGCCCATGTCCACAGCAAACGCCGCGATGGCGCCGGCGCTGCGCAGGAAACTGAAGGATGATCGCCTGCTCGGCATCGCCTTCATCATTCCCGCCGGCATCGGTCTGATCGCCTTCTACATCTGGCCCCTGATCCGGGGCATCTGGCTGTCCTTCACCGAGTACAACCTGCTGACCCCGGAGCAGTTCACCGGCCTGGCCAACTACCAACGCATGATCGGCGATTCCATCTTCTGGAACGCCGTACGGGTCACGCTTGAGTACGTGGTGATCAATATCGGTCTCCAGACCGTGCTCGCCCTGGTGATCGCCGTGCTCATGCAGCGGCTGACCCAGTCGACGCTGGTGCGCTCAATCGTGTTGACCCCCTACCTGGTGTCCAACGTCGTGGTTGCCATGCTGTGGCTGTGGATCCTGGACAACACCCTGGGCATCTCCAACGAGATCATCTCCGCCATCACCGGGGAGAACGTCAACTTCTTCTCCTCCGCCCTGGCCATCCCCACCATCGCCGTGATCAACGTTTGGCGCCACGTGGGGTACACGGCCCTGCTGATCTTCGCCGGATTGCAGTCGATCCCGGGCACCGTCTACGAGGCCGGCAAAATGGACGGCGCCAGTGAGTGGACCATGTTCTGGAAGATCACGGTGCCGCTGCTGCGCCCCATCCTGGCGCTGGTCCTGATCATGACGATGATCGGGTCCTTCCAGGTATTCGACACGGTTTCGGTGACCACCCAGGGTGGTCCGGTAAACGCCAGCCGCGTGCTGCAGTACTACATCTACGACATGGCCTTCAGCCGCTTCCAGTTCGGCTATGCCTCCGCCATGGCGGTGGGGCTGCTCATTGTGCTGGCAGCGATCACGATTCTTCAGTACCGCATGACCCGTGCGGGTGAGACGGACCTGGACTGAGAGGAACAAACGAACCATGAGCACTCTCGCCACCACCGGCGCCGCTCCCGCTACCAACAGTCCTGAGACCTCCGGCGGTCGGGCGGGCAAGCAGGGCGTGTCCGTCGGCCGGGTGATCGCCTGGATCTTCATGGCCCTGGTCATGATCATCACGATCCTGCCCTTCTACTGGGTCCTGCGTACGGCCCTGTCCTCCAACGCCGGGATCACCTCCGATCCCACCTCTATTCTGCCGGTCGACTTCAACCTGCGCGGCTTTGCCCGCGTGTTCGGCATGCAATCAACCGAGGAGGCCCTGGCCGACGGCGGCTCCGGCGCCTCCATGAACTTCTGGATCTACCTGCGCAACTCGGTGATCGTGTCCACGCTGGTTACCGCCGGACAGGTGTTCTTCTCCGCCATGGCGGCCTACTCCTTCTCGCGCCTGCGTTGGCGCGGCCGGGACGCCGTGTTCACCCTGTTCCTGGCTGCTCTTATGGTGCCGTCGATCTTCACGCTGCTGCCCAACTTTGTGTTGGTCAAGCAGATCGGGCTGATCGACAACCTGCTGGGCGTGGCCCTGCCGACCATGTTCATGACGCCCTTCGCGGTGTTCTTCCTGCGGCAGTTCTTCATGAATATTCCCCGGGAGTTGGAGGAGGCCGCCCTGCTCGACGGCGCCTCGAAGATCCGGGTCTTCTTCCAGTTGATCCTGCCGATGGCGGCGGCACCCATCACCACCTTGGCGATCATCACCTACATCACGGCCTGGAACGACTACTTCTGGCCGCTGCTCGTGTCCTACACGGACTCCTCGCGCGTGCTGACCGTGGCCGTCGCCGTCTTCCGCGCCCAGGCCCCGACTTCCGGCACCGACTGGTCGGGCCTCATGGCCGCCACACTCGTGGCCGCCCTGCCCATGCTGTTGCTGTTCATGGCGGCGGCCAAGCGTATCGTCAACTCCATCGGCTTCACCGGAATCAAGTGAGGAACGAGATGAACCACAAGCTCATGCTCACCCGCCGAGGCCTGCTCACCGGCGCGTTCGCCGGCGCCACGGCACTCACGCTGGCGGCCTGCTCCGGCGGTGATAAGCACACGAGGTCCAACACCATCGACTACTGGATGTGGGACGCCAGCCAGGAACCCGCCTACGCGGCCTGCGCCGAGCGTTTCAAGGAGAAGACGGGCATCACCGTCAACATCACCCAGATCGGCTGGGGTGACTACTGGACCAAGTTGACGGCCGGCTTCATTGCCGGTACCGGCCCGGACGTATTCGTCGATCACATCGCCAGGTTCGCCCAGTTCGTCGACCTGGACGTGCTGGTTCCGCTTGATGAGCAGCCCGCCTGGTCCGGCGTCGACGAGTCAGCCTTTCAGGAGGGCCTGCTGGACCTGTGGAAGGGGGATGACGGCCACCAGTACGGCTGCCCCAAGGACTGGGACACCGTGGCGCTGTTCTACAACCAGGACATGCTGGCCGAGGCGGGTATCTCCGAGGAGGAGATCCAGACCTGCCAGTGGAACCCCGACGACGGCGGCACTTTCGAGCGCATACTCGCCCGTCTCACCGTGGACCGCAACGGTGTTCGCGGCGATGAGGAGGGCTTCGACCCCAAGCACGTGAAGGTATACGGCCTGGGCATACAGGACTCCGGTTCCAATGACGGGCAGACCCAGTGGAGTCCCTTCACCGCCACGGTGGGGGACTGGCACTACACGGACAAGGAGACCTGGGGCACCCGTTACCGTTATGACGACCCGGATTTCCAGCGCACCCTGGATTGGTACTTCGGCCTGGTGGACAAGGGCTACTTGAACCCCAACGGCGCTTTCTCGGATGCGACGAGCACGGACATCCAGCTCGGCTCCGGATCCATTGCCATGGCGATTCACGGGGCGTGGATGTTCAACACCTTCGCCGGCCTGGACATCAATGTCGGTATCGCCCCGACCCCGATCGGTCCGAACGGCAACCGCGCCTCGCTGTTCAACGGGCTGGGCGACTCGATCGTCAAGGACTCCGACAAGATCGATCTGGCCAGCCAGTGGGTGGCCTTCCTGGGCACGGCCGAGGCACAGGACATCGTCGCCTCCTACGGCATCGTGTTCCCGGCGATCTCCTCCTCCACGGAGAAGGCCATAGAGGTGTTCGAGAAGACCGGCCTGTCAACCGAGCCGTTCACCGTGCACCTGGATGAGGGCGGGCAGACTTTCTTCTTCCCGCTGACCTACTTCGGCGCCGACGTCAACGCGATCATTACGCCGGCGGTGGACGCCGTCTGGGTGGACCGGGTATCGGCGTCCACGCTGAACAGTTACAACGACCAGGTCAATCTGCTGTTCGAGACCTCAGCCCACGGTGATTGAGCGGCCCACATCCGTATTCGTGGCGTTATTTGCAGCCGTAGGGTGATGAAGTCGGGTAGTGTGAGCCTGACATCAGCCCTCACGCTGGTTCATATCGACGCGTAGGTGCAGTCCCTGCACCGAGGGCGCCGATCCGGTTCTCTCAAAGGAGTACACATGGCCCAGGTCACCGCCACTATCGCCTCCAAGGTCGGCCTCCACGCCCGTCCTGCCGCGACCTTCGTCAAGGCCGTAGCGGAGAAGGGTGTACCCGTCACCATCGCTAAGGAGGGCGGCGCACCCGTCGATGCCTCCTCGATTCTGGGCGTCATGACGCTCGGAGCGGGCTTCGGCGACGTCGTCACCCTCGCCTCCGACGCCGACGGCGCGGACGGCGCCCTGGAGGAGCTCAAGGCCCTCCTGGAGACTGACCTCGACGCCTGAGGCGCTAGCGCCGCAGGACGCGCCGCTTGCTCTCCGCCTCCCTGAGGCGGGTGCGCAGGCGGCGCGTTCTTTGCAGCGTGACGGGCCGCGGCGATGGCCCTCGGGGCCCACAAGGTCCCGGGACTTCGCTCATTTCGGCGGTCCCGTATCGCCAACAGGGGCTGTCGGCGCGAGTGTGTGGAGGGGGTGTCGGCGTGAATGTGGTGCTGTAGCCCGGCGCGTCGTGGGATGTTCGCCAACGACCTGCCCTGTTTGGAGCGCTTTCTTCTGTTTGGACCGTCAACCTCCATTTGGACCGCTTCGCTCCGTTCGGACCGCCGTAGTGTGCTACTGGAGCGGTCCAAACCGACGCCAGGGGTCCAAACCGACGTATGGGGTCCAAGTGGAGGGTCGGGGGAGCGTTGGAGACGGCGTTGCGTACGCCCCTTCAGCCTTTACTACGCCCCTTCAGCCTGTGCTGGAGGCTCCGCAGCCCTTCAGCAAACACCTAACCGGCGTAGCAGACGACCCCAAGCACCACACCAGCCAGCCTCACACCCACAAACACGAATATCTATCTACTTCGGCATTCGGCCGGTCTGTCGCAGTGAGGTGAGACGAGTCGGTGAGTCGAGCCGGTAAGGTGCAGGCATGACGATCATCGCTGCGGCGGACGGCTCGGCCCTGGGCAACCCCGGACCGGCCGGCTGGGCTTGGTACGTGGATGAAGACTGCTGGGCGGCGGGTGGCTGGGAGAACTCCACCAACAACCGCGGCGAGCTCACCGCCGTGCTGGAGCTGCTGCAGGCGACCGCCCAGGCGGGCCTGGCCGGTGAGGAGCTGGTCATCCAGGCCGACTCCCAGTACGTCATCAACTCCCTGACCAAGTGGATCCATGGCTGGAAGAAGCGTGGCTGGCGCAAGGGTGACGGTAAGCCGGTGCTCAACGACGACCTGATGAAGCAACTGGATGCGGCCATGCGTGGGCGCAAGGTCCGCTTCGAATGGGTGCGCGGGCACGTCGGGCACCCTATGAATGAGGCCGCCGACCAGCGCGCCCGCGCGGCCGCCACGGCCTACCAGCGGGGCACCACGGTGCCTACCGGCCCCGGCTGGACCCGTCCCGGCGCAGACGCGGGGCCCAACTCCGTAGAGCCGAGCCCCGCACCGCGGCAAGCTCAGAACCGAGCCGAGACGCTCTTCTGACTCCGGTGCCCCGTCGGCCTCACAGGAGCGTCATGGACTGACGGGCGATGGCCAGCTCCTCATTGGTGGGGTAGACCAGCACGGTGATGGCGGAGTCCGGGGCGGACACCACACGGCCCTCGTCGGAATGGGCCGCGTTCTTCTCGGCGTCCAGCTTCATGCCCGTGAAGCTCAGGCGATTCACCAGCTCGGCTCGCAGGCGGGCATCGTTCTCGCCGATGCCGGCGGTGAAGGTCAGGGCGTCCAGGCCGCCCATGACGGCGGTGTAGGCGCCCACGTACTTCACCAGGCGGTGCAGGTAGATGTCCATGGCCTCGCGGGCATGCTGCTCACCGGCATCGATGCGCTTCCACACCTCACGCATGTCGTTGTCTCCCGCCAGCCCCTTCATGCCGGACTCACGGTTGAACAGGTAGTCGATCTCATCGGCGCTCATCCCCGCCACGCGGGCCAGGTGGAAGACGGCGGCCGGGTCGATGTCCCCGGTGCGCCCACCCATGACCAGGCCCTCCAGCGGAGTCAGCCCCATGGAGGTGTCCACGGCGCGGCCGGCCACCACGGCGGAGGCGGAGGCACCATTGCCCAGGTGCAGCACGATCTGCTTGAGGTCGTCGCGGCCCAGCAGGGCGGAGACCTGTCCGGAGACGAACTGGTGACTGGTGCCGTGCGCGCCGTAGCGGCGGATGGAGTACTTGTCCGCCACGTCGCGCCTGAGGGCGTAGCGCGCGGCCTCCTCCGGCAGGTCCTGGAAGAAGGCGGTGTCGAACACGGCCACGTGCGGCACATCGGACAGCAGCTCCAGCCCCACCTCGATACCCTTCAGGTGGGCGGGGTTGTGCAGCGGCCCCAAGGGCACCAGTTCACTGATCTTGCTGATCACGTCGTCGTCTATCAGGGCGGGGCCGGAGAAGTAGCGGCCGCCCTGCACCACCCGGTGGCCCACCGCCACGATATTCGCCTCGGACAGGGTCGGTCCCTGCTCATCGAATAGGCGCAGCACCTCCGACAGGCCGAAGCCGTGGTCGGGGACCGGCTCGTCCACCTGGGTCTTGTCCCCGGCCCGGCGATGAATGATGGTTCCGGTCTCCTCGCCGATGCGCTCCACCAGCCCCGAGGCCAGGGACTGGCCGGAGTCGGGGTCGACGAGCTGATACTTGATTGAGGAGGAGCCGGAGTTGATGACAAGGACGGTCCGGGTGGTCACGGTGAGCCTTTCTTACGGGCGGATTGTAACAGATGTGCAAACTTGCTGTGCCCGCCGCGGCCGACCGGTCGAACGCGGGGCGACGGCGGAGCTTATCAATCCTGCGCCTGGACGGCGGTGATGGCCACGGTGTTGACGATGTCCTCCACCAGGGCGCCTCGGGACAGGTCGTTGACCGGCTTGTTCAGGCCCTGCAGGACCGGGCCGATGGCGATGGCGCCGGAGGAGCGCTGCACCGCCTTGTAGCCGATGTTGCCGCTGGATAGGTCGGGGAAGATGAACACGTTGGCGCGCCCAGCCACCTCCGAGTCGGGGGCCTTCTTCGCCGCTACGGTCGGGTCGATTGCGGCGTCGTACTGGATCGGTCCCTCCACGGCCAGTTCCGGCGCCTTCTCCCGCACGATCCGGGTGGCCTCACGCACCTTGTCCACATCCGCGCCCTTTCCGGAGGTGCCGGTGGAGAATGACAGCATGGCCACGCGCGGCTCCACCCCGAACTGCTTGGCGGTGGCGGCGGAGGAGATGGCGATGTCGGCCAGTTGCTCGGCGGTTGGGTCGGGGTTGACGGCGCAGTCGCCATACACCAGGACCCGGTCCTCCAGCAGCATCAGGAACACCGAGGACACGATGGAAGTGCTCGGCTTGGTTTTGATGATCTGGAAGGACGGGACGATGGTGTGGGCGGTGGTGTGGGCCGCGCCCGAGACCATGCCGTCGGCGTCGCCCATGTGCACCATCATGGTGCCGAAGTAGGACACGTCCTGGATCCGCTCGTGGGCCTGTTCCAGGGTGACTCCCTTCTTCGCGCGCAGACGGGCGAACTCGGCGGCGTACTTGTCCAGCAGCTCGGGGTCGGCGGTGGACACGATACGTGCGCAGGAGATGTCCAGGCCCAGCTCGGCGGCGCGTGCCCGAACCGCGGTCTCGTCACCCAGCAGGATCAGGTCGGCGATGCCGCGGCGGGCAATGACGTCGGCGGCGCGCAGGATGCGGTCGTCGTCGGGTTCGGGCAGCACAATGGTCTTGCGGTCGGCCCGGGAGCGCTCAATCAGCTCGGCCTGGAACATGATGGGCGTGACGACCTCGGTGGGTTTGACCTCCAGGGCGGCCAGTAGCGCGTCCACGTCCGCTTCCTGTTCGAAGGTGGTCACGGCGACGTCGAGCTTGCGGGAGGAGGCCTGCCCCAGTCCGCCCTGCAGTGAGCCGGCCACCGAGGCGGCGGCGAAGGTGTCCAGTGGGGAGGTGATCACCGGCAGCGGCAGGCGCAGCCCCTCAATCAGGCGCAGTGCGTGCGGAGCGACCTTGAACCCGCCGTTGAGTACCAGACCCGCCAGATTAGGGAATCCGGTGGAGGCCTGAGCGGCGGCGAGCGAGATCAACGCGGCGGAGCGGTCCGCGGGCACGATCACCACCTGCCCCTCGTTCAGACGCTCCAGCACATGGGAGACATCCATGGCGGCAATCAGCACGCCTTCGGCCTCCCGCTCCAGTAGAGCCTCATCCCCCGCGATCAGAGTGCCCTCGACGGCGCACATGACCTCACGCACGGATGGCGCCCCCAGCAGGGGCACCTCCGGCAGCGTCGTGGTGGTAACGCCCTCCACTCCCCTCAGGGCGGCGGCGACTGCGGCGCGCGTATCCGCGGGGCACTTATTGGCGACGACGGCGACGGTGCGGGCATGGTTGTCGGCGATCTCCGCCATGGAGACCTCGACGCTGCCGCGCACATCCTCCGGAGCGCCCTGGCCGGAGACCACCAGCAGCACGGGCACCCCGATGTTCGCGGCGACGCGGGCGTTGAGGGCCAGCTCGGGGTTACCGACGACGTCGGAGAAGTCCGAGCCGTCGATGATGACCACGTCGTGCTCACGGGCGACCGCACGGTAGGCGTCGACGATGCGTGACAGGGCCTCATCGGGGTCGGCGTGGAACTCGTCCCAGGTCACGCCGATGCACTGCGCGGCCGAGGCGGTCGAGCCGCAGCGGCGCAGCAGCAGGTCGAGGAAGGGCTCGTCCTCGCGGGAGGCGACGAAGGGGCGGAAGACGCCCACCTTCGCCACAACCTTGGTGAGGGAGGCGACCAGGCCCAGGGCCACGGTCGACTTGCCGGTGGAGGCATTGGGGGAGGCGATGTAAATGCTGCGCGCCACGGTGAGGTCTTCCTTTATCTGGATCTCGACGTCGAGTGGGGCGCGCCGCGGGCGGCCGTGGCGCACCGGACCCAAGTCTGCCCCAACTGGCGCGATCGTGGGGCCCGCAGACACGGTCTGTGGGAGATATGTCCCATTTTGCTGGTGTATGGCGGGCAAGACGGGGGAGGGGCGGGCGGGAGGAGGGGGTCTCGGCTTACCATCCGCGGCCCTCGTGCCTCGGGCCGCTCCCGCCAGCCCCGGCCACGCCTTCGCCCCTCTCCTCCCGCCCGCTTGGGCGGTCAGTCGACTCCCGGCCGTTCAGAGCCTGGCGGCGGCGTCGAGCAGGTTGGCGGCCGAGAGCTGCAGCCCCTCAACGTTGCCGTACTCGGCGTCCTCATGCTCGATGTTGACGTTCATGTCCGGGTTTACCTCCGCGATGGTCGCCAGGAACTCGGCCCAGTAGTCGGTGTCATGTCCCAGACCGAAGGCGACGAAGCGCCAAGCCGGGTCCTGTGGCCAAGCGGTGCACCAGTAGCCGTAGGCGACCGGCGTCTTATTCTCCGTCTCGGCGGGCACGTGCCCGAAGTCGGTGTCGAGCACGCCGCGGTAGGCGGCGCCGGGGAGGATCTTGGTGTCCTTGGCGTGGACGTGTCCCACCAGGTCGCCCAGGCGCCTGGTGGCGGCGATCGGGTCCATCTGCTGCCAGAACAGGTGCGAGGGGTCCATGTTCACCTTGATGTTCGTGGCCCCGGTCTCCTCCACCAGTCGTTCGAAGGCGGGAATGTTGAACACCAGATTGCGCGGGTGCAGTTCCAGGCAGACCTGCACTCCGTGGTCCCGGGCCAGGGCGTCGATCTCCTTGAAGAAGGGCACCACCACGCTCCACTGGTAGTCGAGGATCTCCATGTCGATGCCGTTCCACGGGTTGACCACCCAGGTGGGGTACTTCGCCGTTGGGTCGGTTCCGGGCGTGCCGGACATGGTCACGATCTCCCCGACGCCGAGCAGTCCCGCCAGCTTGATGGCGTTGCGGATGTCCTCGGCGTGTTTGATGCCCTCGGCGGGCAGCGGCGAGGTGGGGTTGCCGGAGGTGTTCAGGCCGGACAGGCGCATGCCGCGCTCGGCGAAGACACCCAGGTAGTCGTCCCGGGCGGTCTTGGAGGCGAGCAGGGTGTCCACGGGGCAGTGGGGGGAGGGGATGAAGCCGCCGACGTTGACCTCGGCGCCGGTCAGCCCGGCCTCGTTGAGGACGTCGAGAGCGGCTTCCAGGGGGCGGTCCGACAGGCAGGCGGTGTATGCGCCGTAGTTGAGTGCCATGAGAGTTACTCCTTGTGTTCGTGTTGCTGGGGGTGGTCGGTTGTCTGCAGGGCCGGGCGGTTCGGCTCACTGATTGAAGGGCGTGAGGTCGACGGCGGCACCGCCGTTGGCGGCGGAGGTGGCAACGGCGTCGGCGATGAGCATCTCCCGGTAGCCGTCGGCGAAGGTGGCGCATGGCGGCAGGGCGCCGTCGGTGACGCCGGCGACCTGCTGGAGGAAGGCGTAGGCCTGGTAGGTGAACTGCTCGATCTGGGTCAGGCCCACGCCCCCGAAGGCCATGGAGGACCCGCGCTCGAAGTAGGGGAAGGTCGGGTTGACCAGCACCTGGCGGGCGCCGCCCAGGCCGGCGGGGGAGTTGACGTCGTCGATCTTGATCTCGCCGCAGCGGGCCAGGTCCCAGGAGGCGCGGCCCTGGGAGCCCAGCACGTCCAGCATCATGGCATTGGGCATGTTCCAGGCCACGCGCGAGCAGGAGAATGTGCCCACCGCGCCGCTGGCGAAGTGGCCGGTGAAGGTGGCGACGTCGTCATTGGTGACCTCGGCCATCTCTACTTCCGAGGTATCCAGGGCGGTGCCGCGGGTGACGTGCCCCTTGGCGACGGGGCGCTGCTTGATCGACGTCATCATGGCGCCTCCGGATACGGAGACCAGGGGGCCGCAGATGGTCTCCGCGGTGTCGATCAGGTGGCTGCCGACGTCGCCCAGGGCGCCGGAGCCCATGGGGCCGGAGTAGCGCCAGGCCATGGGGGTGTTGGGGTCGACGCCGTAGTCGCACCAGTAGCGGCCCTCGAAGTGGTTGATCTCGCCCAGGTGGCCTTCCCGGACCAGCTTGGCGATCTCCGCGATGGCGGCATTGCGGCGGTAGGTGAAGCCGACGGCGGTGACGGTGTCGGCGGCCTTCTCGGCCTCGGCCATGGCCTTGGCGGACTCGAGCGTGTCCGCCAGAGGTTTCTCGCACAGGACGTGCTTGCCGGCGTGGATCAGGGCCTCGGCGATCTCACGGTGCAGGGCGTTGCCCACCACGATGGAGACGATGTCGATGCTCGGGTCGTCGGCGATGTCGCGCCAGTCGGTGACGGCCTTCTCGTAGCCGTAGCGCTCGGCGGTGTCCTTGGCGAAGGGCTCGTAGGCGTCGGCGATGGCGGCCAGGCGGACCTTGGGCAGGCCCAGGTCGTAGACGGTGCCGACCTGACGCCAGGCGTTGGCGTGGGTGGTGCCGGCCATACCGGCTCCGATGACGGCCACTGACAGGGAGGTGTTGCTCACGGTGTGTCCTCGTTGACGGGTGATCTCGCGGTGGGGGTCGATGGGTGGGTGACATCTGCGATGCCGCCAATCCATCAATTCACGCGCGTGAATTACTTGCCAAGAGTATTGCGCCTGTGCGGTCGGTTCGTCAAGGGGTGGGGCCGGGAAATCTGAAGTCAGTCAGGACAATCCCCTTGGGTCCGCAGTCCCCTCGCTTCTCCCGACCGGCGATTCACGACCTTGGGGTATGGATCACGACCACCCCGGGGTCGTGCGAAGTACCCCAAGGTCGTGAATCGCCGAGGACGCGGGCCGAGAGACCGCGGGCGCGGGCCGAGACGGGAGGCCGCCGACGCAAGCGGTCCGGGTTGCTCCGGGCGGCCTCGTAGAATGCGGGCCAGGTGTTGCCCCCTACGGGCGCATCCCCAACAAGTCCATGTGAAGAAGGAGCCCTCATGCCCGCCGACCGCGTCCCGCGCGTCACTATCGCCATGGTCGCGGCTCGTTGCCGGCGCTCGGTGTCCACCATCTCGGCGGCGCTGAACGGGGCTCCGGGCGTAGCCCCTCATACGCGGGAGGAGATTCTGCGGGTAGCCGATGAAATGGGTTATGAGGCTGATCCGCGTGCACGCCTGCTGCGCCGCACCCACTCGGGGCTGATCGGGGCGTGCTTCGCCGTCGGGCAGGCGTTTCAAGGACTGCTCGTCGACGGCCTCTACCGGGCCGCCGCCGACCTGGACCACGCCCTGGCACTCGCCGCTGTCACACGGCATCGCAGTGCGGCCGAGGGGATGCGCGCTCTACAGGCCGATCACTGCGAGGGCCTGATACTGGTGGATTCAGAAATACCGGAGGAGATGCTCGCAAGGGCGGAACGCCGGATGCCCACCGTGGTCGTATGCCGCACCACCGGTGTGAGCGGAATCGACGAGGTGCGTTCGCGCGACGAGATCGGTATCGCCGCCCTGATCGACCACCTGGTCGCCACCGGCAGACGCCGCATCGTCTACCTCGACGGCGGTGCGGAGTCCGCGTCCGCGGCGCGCGTTGCCGCCTACTGCAGCGCGATGGGTATGCGCGGCCTGTCAGAGATGATGCGGGTGGTTTCCGGCGGCGCGGACGAGGACGCCGGCGCCCGCTGTGCCGCGGTGCTCGCCGAGGAGTCGATGCTGCCCGACGCCGTCATGTGCTTCAACGATCATGCCGCCGTTGGGGCGCTCATGGAACTGCGACGGCGGGGCATCCGGGTGCCGCGGGAGGTTGCCGTGTGCGGATACGATGACATCCCCGTGACCGAGTCGTCGGCCTTCTCGCTGACTACGGTGCGGCAGGACGCCGTCCTCATCGCTGAGACGGCGGTGCGTACGCTGTTGGCACGAGTGCATCCGGAATCTGTTGCGGGGGCAGCCCAGGAGTCGACTCAGGAGGCGGCGGTGGTATTGCCGCCGGGCGTGGTTCGGGAGCCGCGCCCGCAGGGTGGCTGGGCCTATCTGGTTGTCCCTGAACTGATCGCGCGGGACTCCACGGCTTGACCCGGCGGTCCGCGAGGGACGGCCGGGTCAAGCGGAGCGTGACGTAAGTCGGTGGCGCTGTACGCCGGGACGTCAGTCGAGACGGACCGGGTTGCCGGTGTTGGCGGATTCGGTGGCGGCCTCGGCCAGGCGCAGCGCGGCGATCGCGTCGGCGATGCCGGTCGGGGGAGTGGTGCCCGTCTCGACCGCCTCGATGAAGGCGGACAGCTCCAGGCGGTAGGCGTCGGCGTAGCGCTCCAGGAAGAAGTCCAGATAGGGCTCCTGAGCATCGGTGACCTCGGCATTGGAAAGGCGCACCGTGTGGGCACGAATGTTCTCCGCCAGCAGGGCGCCGTCCCGGCCCGAGGCCTCCAGGCGCTGGTCATAGCCGGAAGCGCAGTGGCGGTTGTTGATGATCGTTGCCACCGCGCCGCTGGCCGCCTTCAGTGTGACGACGGCGGCGTCGAAGTCGCCGGTCTCGGCGATGGCCGGGTCCAGGTGCTGCCCCACGGCGTGGACCTCGACGATGTCCCCCAGGAAGAAGCGGGCCGTGTCGAAGTCGTGAATGGTCATGTCGCGGAAGATGCCGCCGGAGACCTTGATGTACTCGGCGGGCGGGGCCGCCGGATCGCGGGAGATGATGGTCAGCTGCTCCAGCCGCCCGATCCTTCCCTCCTGCACCGCGGCGTGGACGGCCGCGAAGGAGGGGTCGAAGCGGCGGTTGAAGCCGAACATGACCGGGGTGGTGACGGCGTCCAGTTCGGAGCGGGCGGCGTCGACGTCCTTCATGTCCAGGGCGATCGGCTTCTCGCACAGGACTGCCTTGCCGGCCTTGGCGGCCGCCAGCAAGTGGGGGATGTGCAGCGGTGTGGGTGAACCGACGACGACGGCGTCGACCTCCGGGTCGGTGAAGACCTCTTCGGCATCCTTGCAGGAGCGGGCTCCGTGCTGGGAGGCCAATGTCTGTGCGGCGTCGCCGAAGGGGTCGCACACCAGTGTGAGTTTGGCCTGCGGGTGGGCGGCGACGGTGCCGGCGTGGACGTGGCCGATGCGACCGGCACCGATGATGGCAATGTTCAGCATTTCAAGAACTCCTATCCTCACTCGCAACTCACGGCTGGGGCATGATGACGTCGCGCACCAGGGCGTCCAGATCGGCGTCGGCCTGGAGGAAGCCTCGCAGGGTGCGGCGAGTGGCGCCGTAGGAGTCGAACTCCTCCGGGGTCATGCCGTCGGGCTCGTAGGCGCGCACGAACTCTGGGATCGACATCAGTGTCTTCATGATCTCCGGGGCGACGGGCACGTCGATCCGGGGCTCAACCTTGTAGCCGGAGTCGTTGATGAGCTTCTGCCACTTGAAGGGCGGGGAGACCACCAGGTCGCCCCCGACCAGCTCGGACCAGTGCATGACATTGCGGAAGGCTGCGGACAGGACGCGGGCGCGCAGGCCGCGGGACTGGAATTCCTGGTAGGCGCGCTTGAGTGCCGCCACACCGCCCCATTCCAGGTGGCCCGGGTCGATGAACAGGTTGTCCCGCTTGGCGACGATCTTCAGCCAGTCGTCCAGGCGACCGCCCATGAGGGTGACGACGGGGCCCATGGTGGAGGTGTCCTTGCCCTCGGCCTCGCGGCGCTTGAGCCCACGCTCGATCGCCTCGCCGGCGGTGACGGCCTGCGGCACCGAGAAGGACACTGTCACGTTGACGGACACGCCCCGGTAGGTGGCGTCCTCAATGGCCTTGATGCCGGTGGCGGTGGCGGGAATCTTGACGATGATGTTCTTGGCGAGCTTGGAGAACTCCTCGGCCTGATCGGCCAGCGCCTTGGCGGAGCGGGCCAGACGCGGGTCGGTCTGCATTGACAGGCGGCCGTTGCGGCCCTTGTGCTCCTCGAAGATCGGTTCCAGCAGCTTGGCCGCGTCGATACTGAGTTCGCGCACCACCTGCCAACCGATCTCGGACTCGCTGGCCTCGGGCATCTCCTCGGCGAGTTCGGCGATGCGGGGGAGCCAGCGCTCCTTCTTCTGGTTGATGCAGGTGTAGGCGATCGTCGGGTTGCAGGTGGCGCCCACACCGCCGAAGGATATGGACTGGCTCAACTCGTCGGGGTCGGCGGAGTCGTTCCACAGGGCGGTCGGGGTGGTGCGGGCGGCCTCAAGAAGGGGGCCGGGGGTGTAATCAGTGCTCATCGGCGTGCTCCTGGATGATTTGCGAGGGCCACCGGCGTCTTCGGCTGCGTGGCCAGGTAGGCCAATTCAAGCGCTGGGCGGGCCTCGCTGTCAAGAGTTTGTACTGACAAATTTGTGGGATGGTCCTGTTGACTCCGGGCGCTGCGGATGTCTGGGGCTTGTGGGCGGCGTGGCCGACGGGGCGGGGGGGGGGTCGGCGTGACGTGTGGTCGGCCGACGAACGTGGGTGAACGTGGTCAGCCGGTGAACAGGGAGGTCTCGAAGGAGTAGCGCGAGGCGCGATAGATGTGGTCGCCGTACTCGATCACGCGCCCCGCGGCGTCGTAGGTGGTGCGCTTGGCGGTCAGCAGTGCGGTGCGACGCCGTTCGTGCAGTGCATCCGCCTCCTTGGCGGTGGCATTGCGTGCGCCGATCACCTGCTTGGCGGTGGCGGGCACAATCCCGCGCCCGCGCAGCAGTTCGTATAGGCCGGCGCGCTCCAACTCCTCTCGGGAGGGGGCGATCGAGGCCGGCAGCAGATTGTCCATCACGGCGATCGGCTCGCCGTCGGCGCTGCGTAGGCGGCGTATGTGCGTGACTGGGGTGCCGGGGGTGACCTCCAGGTGCTCGGCCTCCTCCTCCCCGGCCGAGTGTGTGCTGTACTCCAGCAGTTCGGTGGACACGGTGTGGCCGGCGGCCTTCAGGTCCGACAGCAGGCTAGACAGTTCCATGGGGCGGCGTACGTGCGGGGAGGCGACCACCGTCCCGGCGCCACGGCGCCGGGAGACCAGTCCGCGGTCTGCCAGTGACTGCAATGCCTGGCGGGCAGTGGGGCGGGAGACCTGCAGCCGTCGCGCCATGGAGACCTCGTCCTCAATGCGGGTGCCGGGCTCAAGGGCACCTTCCAGGATAAGCGCGCCGAGTGCCTCCGCTATCTGCGCGTACAGCGGAAGTTCGCTGGACCGGTCGATGACGACCTCTGGCTGGAACGGGGTGTCCGACATGTGGGCTCTCTGAATGGGTGATCGATAGACATATGCTACGGCGCCGGCGCGTCCGCGAGTGCGCGAATAAACGTTGACTTCGACTCGTTTGCGTCGCGAATACGCTCCTGCCGGGTGTTGCGGAGGCTCTGGCGGCGGTGTGCGACAGTCCATCCCACAGAAGTTTGTTCGGACAAACCTCTTGACTGGGGGCGGGTTGTGAGGCACGCTTCTCATGGCGGGCCCTCGTGGGCGCCCCGCCCCCGATGATGTGGAAAGGGAGGCCCCACCATGACCGCTGCGTCCAGCACGCCGCCACTCGATGTTCTTACGATCGGGCGCTGCGGAATCGACATCTACCCCCTCCAGGTCGGCGTCGGCCTGGAGAACGTGGAGAGCTTCGGCAAGTTCCTGGGCGGCAGTCCCACGAATGTGGCCGTGGCCGCGGCACGCTACCGCCACCGCTGCGCGGTGATCACCGGAGTGGGCGATGACCCCTTCGGCCGCTTCGTCTGCTCGGAGATGCGCAGGCTGGGCGTGTACGACGATTACGCAGTCACCAAGTCCGACTTCAACACCCCGGTCACCTTCTGCGAGATCTTCCCCCCGGACAACTTCCCCCTGTACTTCTACCGTGAGCCCTCCGCGCCGGATCTGGAGCTGACCGAGGACGACATCCCGGGCGACGCCGTGCGCGAGGCCAAGATCTTCTGGATCTCCGCCACCGGGCTCAGCAAGGAGTCCTCGCGCGCCGCCCACCACGCCGCCCTGGACCTACGGGGACGCAAGCAGCACACCATCATCGACCTCGACTACCGCGCCATGTTCTGGGATGACGAGGCCACCGCCCACCGGGAGGTCGCCGCCGCCCTGCCCAAGGTCACCGTGGCCATCGGCAATCGCGAGGAGTGCCGCGTCGCCGTCGGCGAGACCGAACCCGATCGGGCCGCCGACGCCCTGCTTCAAGCCGGAGTCGAACTGGCCATCGTCAAGCAGGGCCTGGAGGGCACACTCGCCAAGACGCGCAATGAGCGGGTCGAGATTCCCGCTACCCCGGTCGTCACCAAGAACGGTCTGGGTGCCGGTGACGCCTTCGGCGGCGCCGTCTGCCACGGTCTGCTGTCCGGGTGGTCACTGGAGAAGACGATCTTCGCCGCCTCCAACGCCGGCGCAATCGTCTCCTCCCGCCTGGAGTGCTCCACCGCGATGCCCACCGAGCCGGAACTGCTCGCCCTGATGCGCACTCATCGCGAGCTGGTGCCCGCACTGAAGGATCTGTGAGGGGGAGAGCACATGTCGGTGGAATCCAGCAGATCGAACACCCCGTTGACCGACCGGGTCATTCGGATTCGTGCCCACGAGCCGGGTCTGATCGCCCGGGTGCTGGCCGATCGCCCCCGTGGCACGCTGCCCGAAGCTGATGGGAAGCTCATGATCATCGCCTGCGACCACCCGGCCCGCGGGGCGCTTGCGGCCGGAGCCGATCCCATGGCCATGGCCTCTCGGGAGCAGGTGCTCGCCCGCTGCATTACCGCGCTTTCGCGTCCCGGTGTCAACGGCTTCCTCGGCACCGCCGATCTGATCGAGGATCTGGCGCTACTGGGCGCCCTGGACGGCAAGCTCGTCTACGGCTCCATGAACCGCGGCGGCCTGGCCGGTGCCGCCTTCGAGATGGACGACCGCTTCACCGGCTACGACGCGGCCGGAGTGGTGGGCGCCGGCCTGGACGGCGGCAAGATGCTGCTGCGACTGAACTACTCCGATCCGGCCACCGCGAACACCATTGCCGCCTGCGCCGCGGCGGTTGACGCCCTGGCCGAGCGCGGGGTCATGGCCATGGTCGAGCCGTTCATCTCCCGCTGGTCCTCCGGTCGCCTGGTCAACGACCTGCGTCCCGACGCCGTAATGAAGTCCATGGCCATCGCCTCAGGCCTGGGCCGCACCTCCGCGTACACCTGGCTGAAACTGCCCGCGGTCGAGGACATGGAACGGGTCATGGAGGCCTCCACACTCCCCGCCCTCATCCTGGGTGGGGCCGTTTCCCCGGACGCCGATGCCGCCCGGGAATCCTGGGCCCGGGCTCTCGCCCTGCCCACCGTCAAGGGACTGGTCATCGGCCGTTCCCTCCTGTACCCCCCAGACGACGACGTAGCCGCCGCTGTCGACAACACCGTAGGACTGCTCTCATGAACGACGCCACCCCACACGCATCCGACATCTACGTGCCCGCCGGCTCCTCCGGCCATGACACACTGACTGTGGACGTATCCCCCGCCCGTGCCGGCTGGACCTACTCCGGGCTGCGCGTGTGCGTGCTCGCCCCCGAGCGCTCAACCACCTTGGAAACCGGTGACAGTGAACTGCTGGTGCTCCCGCTGGAGGGCTCGGCCACAGTGCTGGTGGACGGGCAGTCCTATGAGCTCGCGGGCCGCACCGGAGTGTTCGAGGAGGTCACCGACTACCTGTACGTGCCTCGTGGCAAGACCTTCACTCTCACCTCCCATGGGTGCGGTCGCTTCGCCCTGCCGGCGGCCGTGGCCGCCCGCGACCTGCCGGTGGCCTACTACGGCCGCGAGCAGGTGCGCACCGACCTGCGCGGCGCCGGGGACTGCTCCCGGCAGGTGAACAACTACGCCCTGAACAACGGTGTGGCCACCTCGCACCTGCTGTGCTGCGAGGTGCTCACCCCCGGCGGCAACTGGTCCTCCTACCCGGCCCACAAGCACGACGTCGCCTCTGCCGACGAACGCGAACTCGAGGAGATCTACTACTTCGAGATCCGCAACGCCCCCGACGGCACCCCCGGCTTCGGACTGCACCGCACCTACGCCTCCAGTCCGGAGCGCCCCATCGATCTGTGCACCGAGGTCCGTCAGGGGGACGTCGCCCTGGTTCCCTACGGCTATCACGGCCCGTGCGTGGCCGCTCCCGGGTACGACATGTACTACCTCAACGTGATGGCCGGCCCGGCCGAGGATCTGGTCTGGCTCGCCCCCGACGACCCCGCCCACCACTGGATCCGCGGCACCTGGGAGGACCAGGAGATCGATCCTCGGCTGCCCATGACCCACTGACGTTCAAACCCACCAATCCGTAGCCACCTCTTCCAACCCAGACCAGCACAGAGATAGAGAAAACACATGAGCAATGAAGCCTACGCGGGCACCATCCGCCTGACCGTCGCCCAGGCCACCATCCGTTTCCTGTCCAAGCAGTACTCCGAGCGCGACGGCGTCGAGCAGCGTTTGATCGCCGGAGCCTTCGGCATCTTCGGCCACGGCAACGTGGCCGGTATCGGCCAGGCGCTGCTGCAGAACGAGGTGGCCCCGCTGGAGGGCGAGGAGCCCATGCCCTACATCATGCCCCGCAACGAGCAGGGGCAGGTGCACGCGGCGGCGGCCTTCGCCAAGACCAAGAACCGGCTGCAGACCTACATGTGCACCGCCTCCATCGGTCCGGGCTCGCTCAACATGGTCACCGGCGCCGCCCTGGCCACCACCAACCGCCTGCCCGTGCTGCTGTTCCCCTCCGACCAGTTCGCCACCCGCGTGCCCGATCCGGTGCTCCAGCAGCTGGAGGACCCGACCACGCTGGATGTCACCGTCAACGACGCCTTCCGGCCCGTGTCCCGGTTCTTTGACCGCATCAACCGGCCCGAGCAACTCATTCCGTCTTTGCTCAGCGCCATGCGCGTGCTCACCGACCCCGCCGAAACCGGCGCGGTCACCATCGCCATGCCGCAGGACGTGCAGGCCGAGGCTCACGACTGGCCGATCGAGTTCTTCCGCAAGCGGGTGTGGCACGTGCGCCGCCCGGTGCCCGAGCCGGCCGCCCTGGAGCGCGCCGTAGCCCTGATCCGAGCCGCCAAGCGGCCTCTGGTGATCGCCGGCGGTGGAGCCATCTACTCCGAGGCCTCCGAGCAGCTGCGCGCCTTCGCCACCGCCACCGGCATCCCGGTGGCCGACACCCAGGCCGGCAAGGGCGCCATCAACTTCGACCACCCCTGCGCCGTCGGCGGCGTCGGCTCCACCGGCGGCGACTCCGGCAACCACCTGGCGGACAAGGCCGACCTGATCATCGGCGTAGGCACCCGCTACTCCGACTTCACCACCGCCTCCAAGACCCAGTTCAAGAACCCCGACGTCAAATTCGTCAACGTCAACGTCGCCGCCTTCGACGCCGCCAAGCAGAGCGCCGAAATGGTGGTGTCCGACGCCCGTGAGGCGCTCGTGGCCCTCACCGAGGCCCTGGCCGACTACCATGTGGAGGCCGCCTACACCGAGGAGATCACTCGCGAGCGCGAGGCCTGGTTCGCCGCCACCGACAAGTGCTACCACCTGGGCCACACTCCGCTGCCGGCGCAGACCGAGGTCTTCGGCGCCCTCAACGAGCTGCTCGGCGACGAGGACGTGGTCATTAACGCCGCCGGCTCCATGCCGGGCGATCTCCAGGCCCTCTGGCAGGCCCGCACCCCCACTCAGTACCACGTGGAGTACGCCTTCTCCTGCATGGGCTACGAGATTCCGGCCGCACTGGGCGTCAAGCTGGCCCGGCCCGACAGCGAGGTCGTCTCCATCGTCGGTGACGGCACCTACCAGATGCTCCCCATGGAACTGGCCACCGTGGCGCAGGAGGGCGTCAAGGTCATCTACGTGCTGCTGCAGAACTATGGCTTCGCCTCCATCGGCTCCCTGTCCGAGTCCCGCGGCTCTCAGCGCTTCGGCACCAAGTACCGCCGGCGTGGCCCGGGTGGGCACCTGCAGGACGAGGACCGGATCGCCGGCGTGGATATCGCCGCGAATGCCGAGTCCTGGGGTCTGAAGGTCTACCGGGTCGCCACGATCGCGGAGTTCAAGGAGGCCTACGCCCAGGCCCACGCCGGGGATGAGGCCGCCATGATCCACATCGAGACCGACCTCTACGGCCCGAACCCGCCTGCCTCCTCCTGGTGGGATGTGGCGGTCCCCGGCATCTCCAACCTGGAGTCCACCCAGCAGGCCTACGAGCGGTACGTCGAGGACCGCAAGCCGCAGCGTCACTACCTGTGACCGTGGGGCACCAAGTACCTGAACCAGCCTGACAAGCACACAAGAAGGAGTCAGCAATGACACAGAGCACGCCGACCTCCGGTCTGCGGACCATTACGCACTGGGTCGACGGCAAGCCCTATGAGGGCACCCCCATCGGGCGCTTCCCGGTGGAGAATCCGGGCACCGGCCAGGTTGAGGCCGAGCTGCTGCAGGCCTCGGATGCGGACCTGGATCACGCCGTCGAGGTGGCCGCCCGGGCGCAGAAGGAATGGGCCAAGTACTCCCTGGCCAAGCGCACCGCCATCATGTTCCGCATGCGCGATCTGGTCCTGGAGCACCAGGACGAGATGGCCAGGATGATCGTGGCCGAGCACGGCAAGAACTACTCCGACGCCGTCGGGGAGATCCAGCGTGGTCGCGAGACCCTCGACTTCGCCACGGCTATCAACCTGGCGCTGAAGGGGGAGTACTCCTACGACATCTCCACCGGCGTGGATATTCACACCCTGCGCCAGCCGGTCGGCGTGGTGGCGGGCATCTGCCCCTTCAACTTCCCGGCCATGGTGCCCATGTGGATGCACCCGATCGCGATCGCCACCGGCAACGCCTTCATCCTCAAGCCGGCCTCAATGACGCCGTCGGCGGCCCTGCTGACCGCCGAGCTGTACAAGGAGGCGGGCCTGCCCGACGGCGTGTTCAACGTGGTGGCCGGCAACCGGAAGATGGTCACCAAGGTGCTGGAGCACCCGGGCATCAATGCCATCTCCTTCGTAGGCTCCACCCCGGTGGCCCACATCGTGCAGGACACCGGGGTGACCCACGGCAAGCGGGTACAGGCACTGGGTGGGGCCAACAACCACGCCATCGTCATGCCCGACGCCGACCTGGACTTCGCCGCCCAGCACATTTCGGCAGCGGCTTTCGGCGCCGCCGGTGAGCGGTGCATGGCCCTGCCGGTGGTCGTCGCCGTCGGTGGGATCGGACCGGACCTGGCCCGGCGCGTGAAGGCCCACGCCGAGAAGATCAAGGTCGGCTACGGCATGGACGAGGGCGTGGAGATGGGGCCGGTCATCGACGCCAAGTCCAAGGAGTACATCATCGGCCTGATCAATGAGGGCGAGTCCAAGGGCGGTGACGTCGTGCTGGACGGACGGGGCCTGGTGATCCCCGGCCACGAGAACGGTCACTTCCTCGGCCCCACCATCGTCGACAACGTGCCACTGGACTCCGAGCTGTACCAGCAGGAGGTGTTCGGACCGGTGCTCTCGATCGTGCACGCGGACACCTATGACGAGGCCATCGGGATCGTCAACGCCTCGCCCTATGGCAACGGCTCGGCCATCTTCACCAACGATGGCGGGGTGGCCCGTCGCTTCCAGCTGGACGTCGAGGCCGGCATGGTCGGCGTCAACGTGCCGATTCCCACCCCGGTCGCCTACTACTCCTTCGGCGGATGGAAGGAGTCCCTGCTCGGGGACACCCACATCCACGGGCCGGAGGGCGTGAAGTTCTACACCAGGGCCAAGGCCGTCACCGCACGTTGGCCCAGTGAGAAGACCTACGCCGCCACCATGTCCTTCCAACGGGAGGAGTGAGCGGCGCCAGGACGTCGAGAAACCCGGTTCCTGGGCGCGGTCCCCCGGTGGTGGGCCCCCCCCCCGTCCCCCACAGCCGGGGCGCGCCCCCCCCCGGGGGGGGCGGGGGGCCGGGCCGCGCCCGGCCTCTCATCCGGGGG
>NZ_JAUMUL010000028.1:0-7054 GCF_030530635.1 Actinomyces sp. | reverse complement strand
GGGGCCGGGCCGCCGGCCGGACGACAACCCGGTTGGGGGGGGGGGGCCCCGGGGTGGGCCGCCCCGGCGGGTCCAATCACTGCGGGGGCGCGCCGCATCCGTGGCTTGCAGGGGAACGGTGCCTCGCAGGAAGTATCCTGCGGGGCACCGATGTGCTCCGCGGCGCGGAGCCCGGACCGTTGGATAAGGGGATGATAACGACGTGTGAGGTAGTGCGCGACGACAGTACCACTATGCTACACTTTGTCACGACATTTCTAAGTGGTGAGGTTGCAGGCGAAGGTGCTTGTGTCCATTGATGTGTGGCCGCCTGTCGGGCATCTCGCCCTGTTGTGAAACGAGGTCACTGATGACCCAGACTACTTCCACTGGGATTCGCTGCGCCCTTCTGGGGGCGGGCCGCATCGGCCGGGGGCACGCTGCGGCGCTGGCCGCGATCGACGAGGTCGCCCTGACCGTGGCAGACGCCGATCCCTACCGTGCCCGCGAGGTGGCTCAGGCGCTTGAACCCGCTTCGGGGGTAGCCGTCAAGCACACTGTCCCGGGGGAGGTCTTCGCCCGCGCTGAGGAATACGACGCCGTCGTCATCGCCACGCCGACCGCGAGCCATGAGGAACTGGTCCTGGCCTGCGCCCGTGTCGGCCTGCCCGTCTTCTGTGAGAAGCCCCTGGCTTCCGATCTGGCCGGCACCAAGCGCTGCATAGATGCCATCTCTCGGGCGGGGATAGCCTCCCAGATCGGCTTCCAGCGCCGCTTCGACCCGGCCTATGCTGAGGCCAGGCGCCGGGTTCGGGCCGGTGAGCTCGGCCAGGTCCATCGTGTTCACATGCTCACCTGTGACCAGAATCCGCCGCCGGAATCCTTCGTGGCGACCTCCGGTGGGATCTGGAGGGACTGCCTGATCCATGACATTGACGCGTTGCGCTGGGTCACCGGCCGGGAGGTGGTCGAGGTCGTCGCCTTCGGGCAGGTGCGTGGCGCCGACTATTTCCGCGCCCACGGAGACATCGACGAGGGCGTGGCGCTGCTGCGCCTGGACGACGGCACCATGGTTACAGCTCAGACCTCCCGAAATAACGGGCAGGGCTATGACGTGCGGATGGAGATTGCGGGGACCAGGGCCAACGCCACCGTCGGCCTGGACCGCAAGGTCCCGCTGGTGAGTGTCGAGCCCGGCGCGGACTTCCCCGGCCCCGAGCCCTGGGTTGACTTCATCGCGCGCTTCGCCGACTGCTACGGCCGAGAGTTGCGCGCCTTCATTGATGTGGTCGCGGGCCGGGCGACGAGCAGGTGCGAGGCCCGGGAGGCGCTGGAGGCGCTGCGGGTGGCGATCGCCCTGGGCATCTCGCGCGAGCAGGGACGGCCGGTGCGGCTGGAGGAGATCCAGGCCTGAGCACCCTATAGGCGCTCAGGCGACCGGGCTTGGGCGCGTCGGTCATCGCTCACAGGAAAGGACAACAAACGAGATGACGAGTGACGGCGCTGTTGCGCCACTCATCGAGGTTGAGGGAATCACCAAACGGTTCCCCGGGGTCCTGGCACTAGATCAGGTGCGATTCATCCTCAGGCCGGGGGAGGTGCACTCCCTGGTCGGCGAGAACGGGGCGGGCAAATCCACGTTGATGAAGGTCCTGGGCGGTATCCACCAGCCCGACGGCGGCACCATCCGCCTGAGCGGTGAGGAGACGACGATTCGAGACCCTCTGGACGCACAGTCCAAGGGGATCTCGATCATCCACCAGGAGCTTAACCTGATGCCCGACCTCACGGTCGCGCAGAACATCTTTTTCGGCCGGGAGCAGTACAACGGGATACGCTTCAATCTTTCTCCGTCGAAGATGAGCCGGGCCACCGACGAGCTCCTCGAGCGGGTCGGGCTCAATCTCGACCCCGACGCGATGGTCGGAGACCTGACCGTCGCCACCCAGCAGATGGTCGAAATCGCCAAGGCGCTGTCCTTCAACGCCAAGGTCCTCATCATGGACGAGCCCACGGCGGCGTTGACCGAGCGGGAGACTGAGGCGCTGTTCGCGGTCATGGATGACTTCGTTACCGAGGACACGGCGATCGTGTACATCTCGCACCGGATGAACGAGATCAAGCGGGTCTCCGACACCGTCACCGTGATGCGTGACGGGCAATGGATCGCGACCACGCCGGCCGAGGAGCTGACGGTGGATAACATCATCGAGCAGATGGTGGGCAGACGCATCGAGTCCAATATCCGTCCCACGCCCCTGGACGGCGATCCCGAGACGGTGCTCAAGGTTGAGAATCTGTCGACCAAAGACCTGCTGAGGAATGTCAGCTTTGAACTGCGCCGAGGGGAGATCCTGGGCTTCGCCGGACTTGTGGGCGCGGGACGAACCGAGACCGCCCGTGCCCTTATCGGCGCCGATCCGCACACCTCAGGCACGATCGAGGTCGGCGGCAGGCAGGTCCGCATCGCTTCGCCCGAGCAGGCGGTCGAACACTCCATCGCCTACCTGTCCGAGGACCGCAAACGTTACGGGCTCCTGCTTGAGAAGGACCTGGTCGAGAACACCGCCCTGCCCTCCTACCGGGCCTGGGCGCGCGGGATCGTCGTCGATGACTCCAAGGCCGCCTCCACCACCGACACCTACGTCGGGCGGCTGCGGGTGAAGACCCCATCCATCAATCAGCTCGCCCGCAACCTCTCGGGCGGGAATCAGCAGAAGGTCGTGATCGGCAAATGGCTGGCGCGGGACTGCGACATCCTCATCTTCGATGAGCCGACGCGCGGCATCGACGTCGGCGCGAAGGACGAGATATACGACCTGCTCAACAGCCTGGCCGCCCAGGGCAAGTCCATCATCGTCATCTCCTCGGAGATCCCCGAGGTCCTGCGCCTCGCCCACCGGATTGTGGTCATGTGGGAGGGGCGGGTCACCGGGACCCTCACTAATGAGGAGGCCACCCAGAACTCGATCATGGCGCTGGCCACTGGCCAGACCACGGAGCAGATAAAGGAGTCCAAGTGAGCACGTCCACGACCGTCGAGCCCTCGGCGCCGGTAGCGAAGACCAAGAAGGGGGTGAGGACGGGTTTCTTCCAGCGTCATTCTTCCCAGGTGCTGGTGGTGGTCTCTGAGCTCATCCTCATCATCGTCTTCACGATCGCCAGCCCGTACTTCTTGCAGGTCTCGAACTTCTCGGCGCTCCTGCTTGATGCTTCCGTCTACGTACTGCTGGCGCTGGGCCTGACCTTCGTGATTGCCACAGGCGGTATCGACCTGACCCCTGGCTTTGGCATCGCCTTCACCGGAGTGTGTCTGGCCGTAGTAATGAAGTGGGCGGCTGCGCAGGGGATGGGCACCCCGGTAGTCATCGGGCTGGGAGTCCTGGCCGGCTTGCTGGCCGGCGCTGCCATGGGCAGTATAAACGGCCTGCTGGTCGCCTACCTGAGAATGCAGCCGATGATCGCCACGCTGGCCATGATGCTCGTCGCCTGGGGCATGGCGATGGTTATCTCCGGCACCTCGGCGATCCCGCTGTCTGAATTCGGAGCCTTCCTGACTCTCGGGCAGGGCAAGACGCTGGGTATCACCAACGCCGTCTTCCTCATCGCCGTGGCTGCAACAATCGCCTGGTACCTGCTTAACCGCACCCTCATCGGCCGCTACGCTCTGGCGATCGGCTCCAATGAGGAGGCAACACGTCTGTCCGGTGTCAATGTGCGCCGCTGGAAGTTCTACGTCTACGCCCTGGGCGGCACCTTCACCGGTATGGCCGGTGTCCTCATGGCCTCACGTCTGGCCTCGGGCAAGCCCGATGTAGGCCAGTCCTACGAGATGTACGCAATTGCGGCGGCAGTGCTCGGCGGCGCCTCGCTGCTGGGTGGTCGCGCCTCGGTCGTGGGCTCGGTCGTAGGCGCCATTGTCATCGCCACTATCCGCAATGGTGCGGTGCTCATGTCCATCCCGGACCAGTGGCAGAAGGTGCTCCTGGGCATCGTCGTCCTGGCGGCTGTCTACCTCGACACTCGTCGTCAGAAGAAGTGAAACCGAGCCGTCGCGCTCATTCCACCAGGCCCGGAGGCGGGCCAAGACCATCCATGAAGAACAAGGAGATCTGATAATGAACCTATCCCGACGCCACGTTCTGGCCGCCGGCCTGACGCTCATCCCCATCGCCGGTGTTGCCGCCTGCGGCCGCTCGGAGGGAGGCGACAACAAGACCATCGCCGTGGTGGCCAAGGGCTACGCCAGTCCCTTCTGGGCGACGGTCAAGGCCGGCGCCGAGGCTGCGGGTAAGGATCTCGGCCTCACGGTGACCTTCAACGGCCCCGACACTGAGACCGATGTCCCCCGCCAGAATGACCAGCTCCAGCAGGCCCTGGTTAAGCGGCCCGCTGCGCTCGTTTTCGCCGCCTTGGATTCTGATGCCCAGGGCACGGTGCTTCAGCAGTTCGCCGATGCCTCCATCCCCGTCGTTGCCTTCGACTCCGGTGTGCCGGGATCGGATATCCCGGTGGCGACGGTGGCGACCGACAACAAGGCCGCCGCCGCTGAGGCCGCCTCCCACCTGTCCGATCAGCTTAACGCCACCGGCAAGGTCGCGATCATCTGTCACTCCCAGACCTCGCTGACCGGGCAGGATCGCGAACAGGGATTCCGGGAATGGATCGCGGCCAACGCTCCGGGCATCACGATCGTCGATGTTCAGTACAACAACTCAGACCAGGCTGTTGCCCAGCAGCAGGCCGCGGCGATCATCCAGGCCAACGCGGATCTGGCCGGCATCTTCGCCACAGACGATGATGGCGCGGTGGCAGCCGCCCAGGCCGTGCAGACCGCTGGGGCGAGCGCAAAGGTCGTCGGCTTCGATTCTGGCAAGCCCCAGATGGATCTCATCACCTCAGGCGCAATCGCGGGGTCGGTGACCCAGAACCCTTACCAGATGGGTTACCAGGCGGTGTCCACTGCCAAGGAGGTCGTTGACGGCAAGAGCGTGGAGAAGTTCATCGACTCGGGTTACTACTGGTACGACGCCACCAACATGCAGGACCCGGAGATCCAGGAGGCCGTCTACGACTAATCCCTGCGAACTCAACCCGGGGCTCGGAATCGGCCCCACCTCCCTCGCGGCGGTGGGGCCGATTCATGGCTCTTCGTTCTAGGTCGTGTTGTGCAAGTGGGCGGGGTGGTGTCGGCTTGGTGTGTGGGGTGGGGTGAGGCCTTCGGGGTATCACGGGTGGTGTGAGAACAGAGTATGACACCGCCTAAGGCCTCTACCTTGGCCGTTGAGTGTAGGCGCCTGTGCCCGTCATGACTTGACCGTTAACCGGCGTTGTTGACCCCGAAGGGACGTAGCAGATGGCCTCGCTACCGGGCATCGGGGTGGTCGGCAGCCAAGTGCGGCCGGGTCCGGCTCGGTTGAACCGGAAGGCTCGCCGCGTCCTTTAGCTCGCAACATGCCGGCCAGCACACCCACAAACATCAAGACACATCGGCCACCACAGCCACCAGCACGAAGAGCCGGTGTGGGTGGGTTGGTGGGGGTTGTTCGAGGACGTGGGATAGCCGCCGACGACGCGGCCCGGTCCTCGAGGACGCCGCCTGGGAGGGTGTCCTCGGCGGTCAACCCACGTCGTGGAGGTTCATCCCGCGTCCTCGAGCACTCCGCGTGGCCGACGGCGAGGGCGTCCCCGCCCGGCGGACAACGTCCTGGCCAGCCCGACGACGTCCTCGGTGCCCCCACGACGTCCTTGTAAGCCCGAGAACGACCCACGCTGGCCGAAGACGTCCTTATGAGCCCGAAACCCTACCGAATGTGGAGGGTTTGGGGCTGAAAAGGTCGTGTTCGGCAGGTCTGCGCCTACCGAACACGACCCCACCGACCCGAACACGACCCCGCCGGCTCGACATCGACCTCATCCGCCCCCGAGAACGACCCCGCCGGCCCGGAAACACCACACCCTCAAACCGGAAGAGTCGGTTTGAGGGAGGCGGTGAACGCGCGGAAGGATCACTCCCGGGAGTGCACAACGGAAGTACCCGGAGGAGTTGCGGGGTGGCTGCCGGTGGCGTGGCACCCGGTGGCCGCCCCGCAGCACCCATTGACTGAGGGGGCGCACCGCATCCGCGGGCGAGTATCGGAACGGCGCCCGGCTGGTCATCGCGTGTCGCCGTCACGGTGGGAAGCTCTGCCGGGGAAAATTTGTCCTAACAAAACTCTGGCGTTTTGGCTGCGCGGCGGCTACACTCGTAGCTGTCCGAAACGATTCGGATGCTTGGGTCGGTTCCCTCATCGGCCCGACGATCGATCTGAAATGTCAGGAGTGACAATGACGTCTACCGCCTCAAAGGCCGTCAACACCAATGATCCGAAGTACTCCAAGCTCACCATTGGGGTCTGTCCGGATCAGTGGGGTGTCTGGTTCGCCGACGACCCCAAGCAGATGGATCCGCGCCAGGCCTGGCAGGAGATGGCGGAGGCCGGCTTCGAGGTGATCGAGACCGGCCCGTGGGGCTACTTCCCCACCGACCCTAAGGAACTGCAGAAGTGGTGCGACGAGTACGGTATGCGCGTGGTCGCCGGCACCGGCTGGGGCATCCTGCACAAGGCCGAGGCCTGGCCCGAGACGCAGCGGCACTTCCGGGAGATCGCCGAGACTCACGCCGCCGTCGGCGCTGAGTACATGGTTCACCTGCCCCCGCTCTACCGCGACGACAAGACCTGGGAGTGGACCGACGACCGCGTCCTTTCCGACGACGCCTGGAAGCTGTACGTCGAGCACGCCAATGCGCTCGGACAGATGCTGCTGGACGAGTACAACCTGAAGATGGTGCTGCACCCCCACGGCGACTCGCACATCGAGACGCCGGAGGAGATCGCCCGCATCTTCGACGCGACTGATCCCAAGTACGTCAACCTGTGTCTGGACTCCGGCCACGTGGTCTACGGCGGCGGTGACCCGGTCGAGCTGTGCAAGAAGTATCCCGAGCGCATCACCTATGTGCACATCAAGGCCTTCGATGAGGACATCACCCGCGAGGCCCACGAGAAGGACTGGCCCTTCGGCGAGGCCGTCA